>CAYPGU010000134.1:0-1528 GCA_964409995.1 uncultured Legionellaceae bacterium
GTCTGGTCGCGGTCTTGTGAGAAATGACCCCTGAACGTCCCTAGTTGCCTAGAAACCCAGCTGGCACAAGCACCTGCTGGTCAGAGGGTAGTAGGACAGGTTATTAAGCTGCTACTACGTTTCTTCCGAAGAAGTCATCGTTTGCATTTATAATGCTGCCGCTAAATTTTTACGAGATTAAGCTGCCTACTCGACACGCACCTCAGGTTTCGCAACTCCCGTCGAAGCCAAGTCGCCCCCAATCACAAGTATAACTCATTACAAATTTATTTAGAACCTCTACAGAGCACCAGCAATAGATTGCAGTCAACAACCCAATATTACGGTAGGCCTGGCCTGCCAGTGTAATTACACAGTGTACTTGCAACAAAAATTTTAATTTGTTAACCTGGGCTTCCTCTAGGTCACGGGAAGTTGAAACAAGGAAGTATGTTAAACAAAAAACAATTGGTAGCTTTGCATTTGGCAATTTTTAAATCCAAAAAGAAATTAACGGAAGCAGATTTGCTGCTGATAGAAAATATTGCACCTGGAGAATCTGCGCCGGAAGAAGCCTTGTTACAAGTTATCAAAAAAATTAAAAATAGAAAAAACTATCCTAAAGATGAAGTTATAAAATTACTCATGGCGGCCGCGCAACAAATTGAACTTGCAGAAAAAAATAGTGTTGCGATTGTAACCTATTTCGATGCAGTATATCCGCAGAGAATTAAACTGTTAAAAGACAACCAGGCAGCACCTTTACCTCTAATCCTATTTGTGAAGGGAAATGTGCTTGCTTTAAATACTGACAAAGCAATTGCTGTAATTGGAGCCAGAGATGCAACAAGAAATGCCGTAGCAATGTCGCACAATTTTGCCGAAAAGCTGGCTGAAGATGGCACCTGCATAGTAAGTGGTTTAGCTGTAGGCTGTGATACCGCTGCACATCTAGGCGCTTTAAAAAGTGGCGTGGGCAAGACGATTGCCGTTTTGGGGCATGGATTACAGATGACTTTTCCACCTACAAATGATGGCTTGGCTAAATCAATTATTGATGCAGATGGTTGTTTAATTAGTATTTATCCATTTGGGACAAAGCTAAGCACAGAGCAGTTTAGGGCGCGCAATGCGATGCAAGTTGTATTAAGCGATGCAACGGTTGTGATACAAGCGGAAAATGAATCTTGCGGTACAATGGTTACAGCTGGCCATTCAATAAAGCAAGGCGTACCATTATTTTGTGTTGATCCAGGCTTGGATCAAACGGGTGCTTACGCAGGTAACGCAAAATTATTGCGCGAAACCAATGCACATAGAGTTAATCCATATGATGTTACATCATTCACTCATACTTTGATTGCTTTACGTAACGCAGCAACCAAGCCAACTCTGGCCCCCAGACAAGTTACGTTGCACATGTTGTATGACAGGAAAAGGCAAGCTGAGCCTAAAACTCCTACTTATAGCCATGCCGCACCAGATGTAGCTAGTGTAGATTTAGGCGGTGGAGTAATAAAGAAATTGAAAAGAGGTTAGGTGTATAGCA
>CAYPGU010000134.1:1538-5402 GCA_964409995.1 uncultured Legionellaceae bacterium
GTTTTATTTTAGTTGGTATTACTATATTATTCATCGCTTAATTCGCATGAGTAGTTATGGATTATGTTTACACCAACAAAACCACCAGCCAGTCCGATTAAAGCACGTGTAAAAACAAAAATCGAAAGAGTTAAAAGTAGTGCTTATGTTGGGCCGAGTATTTTTGAACTTGAGGCTGCGACAGGTCAACTGCTGACACCAGTGGTTGATAGTAGAATTCACCACATTGGACTGTACAATCCAACGCAACGCAGATGCAAAAGATTATTACAAGATAATTATCAACCATCTAAACAATTTACTGCATTAGTAAAATCTCTTAAGAATAAGAAACCAGAAGCTGCAGCAGAGCATGCAGCGGCAATTGAATATTTTTCAACTTTATTAAGTTTTTTGGTTACAAATGGCAACCAATCTGAAAAAATTATAATTTGTTCAGTGCCAACCAGCACTCCTGACGAAATACATTTACATGGTCCAACACGTATTGCCTCCGATCTGGCAAGATATAATCATCATATTGATGGTACAGAGCTAGTATTTAGAACAGAAGCAAAATTGCCTTGTCATAAAGGTGGTGCTAGAACTGCTGCAGAAGTAGTGAAAGGATTATTTGTTAATGCTGAAGCGATTCGTGGCAAGGCTGTGTTGCTAATTGATGATGTGGTAACTACTGGCAGCAACATGTTCGAATTATACAAGATACTAATCGAATGCGGCGCTACTAGAGTCGTGTGCTTGGCATTGGGTTGTACTTTAATTAATAGGAATATTAACAATAATAGACCTTCAGTATTAGAACGATTCATTCTTGGTGAAATCGAAAATATTGAAACAGATCCGAGCAAGCAAGCAATGTTTAATGGTTTATATAAAAGTCTACGTCGAGCTTTTCCTTTAAGCCCTTTAGAATCCCCATCCCAACCGCAATATGTACCTTTCATGCACTTGAAGCGTTCACAAGCTGCTAGAGATTATTCCTGTAGGCTAGATTTCAATAATATAGTTCCAAGCCCAGCACCACTGCCGAGAGCACCTAGATTAGAGAGCATTAGTCAGGCATCCTCGCCTTCTTTTAGTTTATTGTCCTTATTTAAGGACTATGATTCTGATGGTGCGTTTGACTTTAGGCCATTAAGAAGATCTTTAGATGATATATCAAGGCAGTTAGATTCTGACGATTCTGAAGCAGAAGAAGACGTTCATTCTGTTAATAGCGATGATTTTAAAGACTCACCGCAAATAGTAAAGCCTACATCTAAACACACAACTGTGGAGCCTATAAATGGCAATGCTAAAAGAATAAGACGAACTGTAGCTTAAGCGGTCACTTCTTACGCATTAAGCGTTGTTTATCCCGCTGCCAGTCACGATCTTTGGAATCAGCGCGTTTGTCATATTCCTTTTTACCTTTGGCTAAAGCTATTTCAACTTTGACTTTGTTTTGCTTCCAATACATAGCAGTAGGCACAACTGTGTAGCCTTTGCGTTCAATATTTCCCACCAACAAATTGATTTCTTTTTTATGCAGCAGCAATTTGCGGCTACGCGTATCATCTGGCTTGACGTGCGTGGAAGCTGAAAGAAGAGGGGAGATCATAGCATTTACTAACCATGCTTCACCATTACGAATGATCACATGAGTATCAGTAATTTGGCCTTTCCCAGCACGGATACTTTTCACTTCCCAGCCTTCCAATACTATACCAGCCTCAAAGCGTTGTTCGAGGGCATAGTTAAACTTGGCCTTGCGGTTTAAGGCGATGGTTTTGTTTTCACTCGAACTTTTTTCTTTCGTGCTCTTGGACACAATCTAGCTACCTTTTTTTGGGAAACCCATCATACCTGAACTTTGCTGGCTTTAAAAGATCGGCTATTTGATGGATATTTACACAGCTGATAAATTATAATACTTTTAAATCGTTGGTAATTATATGTGCTAGTCTTAAATTGGAATTAAAAGTTGGTCAAAAGGTGTTGATTATGAAAGGTTTAAAAAAGTTATTTTTATTGCTTGCATTAAGTTTGTATATACCAAGTGCATTTGCCTGTGCATGTAACGGTGAAGAAGAACAACCTGATCCACAACAGGTTTCTATTATACAAGGACAAAAGCCTAGCTTATATGGTGATAATAACAGCAGCGATATCACTAATATTGACATGGGTGATGCAAGTACAACGAGCAGCTATTAAAATGAAACATGTTAAATATTGGTTGTTGGTAATCGTATTAGCTGTGGTGCCATTTACTGGTGCATCTGCTGCTTGTCGCGGTGTTATATACGATTGTGAAACAACGACTGATACCTCTGAATCTGGCGCTTTACAACAACAGCCAGGCCAAGTGCAGGGCGATATTTTTGATGATACTGAAAGTTTTATGAATTACATGTCCAGTGGTGGATGTGCTGGCGGTGCTTGTTCTGATGATAACTGTGCGACTGGTAATTGCGCTAATAACAGCAGTTGCTCCACAGGTAATTGTTCTAATTAAAGTTCAAATTAATGTTCATAAATATAGATATTTATAAATACAGTGAATATCAGTCTTATTGTTCAATAACTGTGGAAAGTTACACTGAACATAAGCAAAGATTTGACTCATAATAAATAATAATTGTGCTATTGTTTATAGTCTTAGTTATTATAAATACAAGAGGTACTTTGAAATGAAACATTTAAAACTATTAGCCCTAGTAGCTGCATTAAGCGTGGTATCAATTCCTGCTTTTGCTGCATGCCCTGCTACAAAGCAAAAATGTTATACTTGTGTTACTGACACTTGTTATAAGAATGATCCATGTGGTTGCGAATGTAAAATCGACCGTTATGGTTGTACAACAGGCTACTATGGACAAGCTTACCCAGATGCATGGAATCCAAACAACAACAAAGGATAGTTATTTGTGCGAAAAATCTCGAAAACTATGATTGTGCCATTCACTACGGCGCAAATGTATGACCTAGTAAATGCAATTGAAGCATATCCGCAGTTTCTGCCCTGGTGCAGAACTGCGGAAATTCATTTTAAGGATGCAACGCAACTAAAGGGAAGTCTGCAAATTGTTAAAGGACCACTTGATTACACTATAACCACGCTCAATACTATGCAGCCGCAGCAGAGCATTCAAATGCAATACGTTGCTGGCCCATTTAAGTCTTGTGCCGGCGAATGGTTATTTTTACCCACAGAGGTTCCAAATCATAGTAAGATCAGTTTTAATTTGGTTTACGATTTTAAGAATCTTTTTACCGCCTTGGCTGTAGAGCCGGTTTTTAACCCAATTGCCGAAAAGCTGATTGATGCATTTTACCGACGAGCAGAACAAATTTATGGCCGCACCTAAGCAATCGATCCGCGGAGAGGTTGTATATGCAACCAATACCCAGCAGCAGATAGTGATATTAGACCTTCCCAAGCACAGCACCATAAAGGACGCCATAGGTCTTTGTGGGCTGTTTTCGGATTTTGTGCCCGTAGACTTACCCGTTGGCATATTTGGCCAGCTAAGAGCCTTAGAATCGGTTTTAGCCGATGGTGATCGGGTAGAAATATACAGCCCGCTCCTAATTGACCCAAAGCAGGCGCGGCATCAGCAGGTGGCTAGGGAGCTGAAGCAAAAGCGCCAGGCCAAACAAGCGCGTGAAACGAAGAAGAAACAGGAATTGAGGAAGGGCAAGGAGTAGATGACCGGACGATGGCGATCATGTCATCCCGGCCGAAGCTGCGTCAGCAGCGTAGCAGCCGGGATCCAGCAGCTCTACTTATGTCTGGGCAAATTATTCGCACACCAGAACGACGACGAATAAGATTCGAGCTTATCTTGTTTAAAATATAAAGAAATGGTCTTAAACTTTAAA
>CAYPGU010000135.1:0-5338 GCA_964409995.1 uncultured Legionellaceae bacterium
ATGTATATTTAATGCCTACGGTACACGAGTGCGTACCACCGGTGTGTATGGCGCAGTATTTGGTGTGTTCTTCAAACAAAAGCTTGCTGATAAGCCATTCACTGTAGTTGGTGATGGCGAACAAAAGCGTGACTTTTTATATGTTACTGACGTTGCCAAAGCATTTTTAGCTGCGGCCAAAACTGAGCATGTTGGGCAACGCTTTAACCTTGGTGCTGGTAATCCACAATCGATTAATTATTTGGTTAAGCTATTGGGCGCTAAAGAAGTAGTGCATATTCCAAAACGCCCTGGTGAGCCGGATTGTACTTGGGCAGATATTTCTAAAATAACTAGTGAACTGGACTGGAAACCTACAGTATCTTTTGAAGATGGTGTAACGATGATGTTAGCTGAAATCAATAATTGGCAAGATGCCCCATTGTGGGAACCTGATTCAATTCAAAAAGCGACCAAGACTTGGTTTCAATATTTAGGCGAGATGGAGAAAGCTTAAGATGCAAGATTTATTAGAACGATTTGGCCATAAAATTAAAACCGCTGCGGAAATCAAAGCCATTATCGGTGAACGCCCGCGTGAAAAAGTAGTAATTATGTGTCATGGCGTGTTTGACGTGGTTCATCCTGGCCATATTCGACATTTAGTATATGCAAAAGATAAAGCTGATATTTTAATCGCCAGCATTACTGCTGATATTCATATTACCAAAGGCTTACATCGCCCACATATTCCACATAAATTACGTGCCATTAATATTGCTGCTTTTGAAGCAGTAGATTTTGTCTTAATCGATGAAAATGCTAAACCATTAACTAACATTGCGTATCTGCAACCTGACTACTTTGCGAAGGGTTATGAATACGTCGCCAATGGTATGCCGCAAAAAACTGGTGAAGAAGCTGCTATATTACAAAGTTATGGTGGCGAAATTATCTTCACTCCTGGTGATTATGTTTATTCATCTTCCAAGTTTATTAATTTAGCCGCTCCAGAATTAAAACTAGAAAAATTATCCGTAGCGATGTCCTCTGAACAGATTAAATTTGATGATTTGAAAGGTTGTCTGAAGCAGTTTGCAGGTTTGCGTGTGCATGTGGTTGGCGATTTGATTGTTGATAGCTTTACTCATGCAGCAATGATTGGCGGTCAAACCAAGTCACCTACTATGAGCGTACTATACGAAAATCGTGTCGATTACGTTGGTGGTGCAGGTGTGGTTGCCAAGCATCTTAAAGCTGCAGGTGCTGAAGTTGTATTCACGACAATTATGGGCAATGACGCATTCAAGGATTATGCTCTTAAAGATTTAGAAGATGCTGGTGTGGATTGTCGAGCCATAATAGATCAAACTCGCCCAACCACTAATAAGAATGCAATCATTGTGAAAGAATATCGATTATTAAAGATCGACACCTTAGATAATTCTTCGATCTCTGATCCAATTTTGAATCAAATTGTGAAGAACATCAAGGAAGTGCCATGTGATGCGATTATCTTTAGTGATTTCCGCCACGGTATTTTTAACAAGCGTACCATCCCAACTTTATCGGCTGCGATTCCAGATGGAATCTACAAAGTAGCTGATAGCCAAGTTGCAAGTCGTTGGGGTAATATTACCGAATTCCAAAACTTTGACTTGATTACACCGAATGAGCGTGAAGCACGCTTCTCTATGGCTGATCAAGATTCGGGGATTCGCTCTTTAGCCGCTAATGTTTATGATGCTACAAAGTGTAAAACATTGATGCTTAAATTAGGCGAAAAGGGTATTTTGACCTGTAAAAATAATGATCATAAATCATTAGAGTCTTTCTTAGTTTTAGATACCTTTACGAGTAACGTGGTGGATCCGGTTGGTTCGGGCGATGCCTTACTAGCCTATAGCACTTTAACCATGTTGGTTACAAAATCTCCTGCATTTGCAACTATTATTGGTTCAATCGCAGCAGCTTGTGAATGTGAAATGGACGGTAACATTCCGGTTACGCCGAATTTAGTCGATGCTAAATTAGAAGATCTTCGTAAACAAATGAACTTCGAGCAAGTCGATCAAGAGGTTGAAACTGAAGTATGCGCATAGTAGTTGTTGGTTTAGGCGTTCAAGGTGTCAAAAGACAAAGCATAGCGAAGACAGATTGTATTGCAACGGTTGATCCAATCAATCCAAATGCAAATTTCCGCACGATACAAGAAGTGCCGGTAAACAATTATGATGCCGTGTTAATTTGTACGCCAGATGAACCTAAATACAATATTATTCGTTATTCTTTAGTGAATAAGAAGCATGTTTTAGTTGAAAAGCCGCTCTGGTGCACCAGTGCGCAACAATTAGAAGAATTGGCGCATTTAGCTAAAAACAACAATGTTATTTTATATACTGCCTACAACCATCGTTTTGAGCCGCATATTGCACGCATGAAGCAATTAATTGATTCGCAAAGCTTAGGTAAAATTTATCATTGCCGTATGTTCTATGGTAACGGTACTGCTGCTCAGGTGCGTCAATCGGCTTGGCGTGATAGCGGATCTGGTGTGCTAGCCGATTTAGGTTCGCACTTGCTAGACATTATGCATTTTTGGTTCGGTAGCGCCATTCGCGAACATAATTTTTCGATCAGTTCCAAGCATTGTTTTGAGAATCAAGCGCCGGATCATGTGATCTTTGCTGATTTTAACCACAAGATGACTGTTGAAGCTGAAATGACTTTGTTGTCTTGGCGTAATCATTTTACAGTCGATATTTTTGCTGAACATGGTACTGCGCACATTAGCTCTTTGTGCAAATGGGGCCCGAGCTCATTTATTCATCGTAAACGAGTATTACCAAGCGGCAGACCAGCAGAAGTTGAAACTATCTTGGTAGAGAATGATCCGACTTGGCAATTAGAATATGAACATTTCACCAAGCTCTGTGCTACTACAAATCCACAACTGGATATGACAGTAGATCATTGGATTTATGCTGAACTTGAACGTTTGGCGAATGAGGAGTTGTTGATAGCATGAGCAAAATAACGATCGGCTATGCTGGCATGACTCATTTGGGCTTAAACTATGCAATTGCTGGTGCAGGTAAAGATTTTTCTATTATTGGTTATGATCCAAATTTAGATACTATCAACAAGCTAAATGCTGGCCAGTTGCCAGTAGTTGAACCAGGCTTAGATGAAGCTTTAATTGCGCGCAAGCAAAATCTAGAATTTACCAATCAAATCGCGCGCTTAGGTGCTTGCGATGTGGTTTATATAGCGCCTGATGTTAGCACTGATGATAATGGCCAAAGTGACTTAAGCTATATCAAACAGTTGATCGAACAAGTAATCCCTGCTCTGAGCAGCGAAGCCATATTAGTTGTCCTAGCTCAAGTGCCGCCAGGCTTTACTCGTAGTATAAAATTAGCCCCGCATCGTTTGTATTATCAAGTGGAAACTTTGGTGTTTGGCCAAGCTTTACAAAGAGCTGAGCAACCAGAACGTTATATTGTTGGTTGCGCTAACCCAAGTCAACCGCTCGATGCCAAATTAACTAAATATTTACAAGCTTTTAATTGTCCAGTTCTACCTATGCGTTATGAAAGTGCTGAATTAGCTAAAATAGCAATTAACTGCTGCTTAGTCGCATCAGTCACAGTAGCTAATACTCTCGGGGAATTATGTTAAAATATTGGCGCCGATTGGGCCGAAATTGTGCCAGCGCTTAAATTAGACAAACGAATCGGGCCCGCAGCATACTTAGCAGCTGGTCTGGGTTTATCTGGCGGGAATCTAGAGCGCGATTTAGCCACCGTGGTAAATTTAGCCGCAGAATTTGGTACTGATAAACGTTATATCCAAGCCATGCGCGACAATTCAGAACATCGCCGCAATTGGCCATTGAAGACCTTATATGCAACTATCTTAGAAAAGAATCCGCAAGCGAAAGTTGCGGTACTTGGTTTAACCTATAAAGAAAATACTCATTCTTTAAAAAATTCGCCATCGATCAAGCTGTTAACGGATGTTAGTTGTGAAGTTGCTGCGTATGATCCGGTGGTCAAACAATTAGATGCTAGTTTTAAAGTGCAAATTGCTGATTCCGCACTCGCTGCTGCCAAGGATGCAGATGCTCTAATTGTTATGACGCCGTGGCCTGAGTTTAAGAGTTTGGATTTTAAGCAAATTGCGCAGGTAATGCGGAATAAATTAATTATTGATCCGTTCAAGGTGGTTGCTAATGAGCAACTGCAAGCTGCGGATTTTGAATATCATACTTTAGGACGGGAGTAGCCGCATGTTAGAAAATTTGAATTCAGTAGCGACTAAACCACAGCGCGTAGTTATATTAGGTGCCGGTGGTTTTGTTGGAAGCGATACAGTTAAAAATTTGCAAGCTAAGGGTATTGATACTCTTGGTATCACACGTGAACAAATCGATTTAGAAAAGCCAAATGCGGCACATACTTTAGCTGAATTCATTCAGCAAGGTGATGTTTTGGTGATGTTGGCCACAATTGCGCCGGCCAAGAACGCTGAGCAAATGATTGCTAATTTAAATATGATGCAAGCTGTATGCGAAGTAATAAAAGACAAAGCATCACTATTATCGCAAATTGTCTACATCAGCTCTGATGCAGTGTATGCCGATGATGTCTCGCTTGCTACTGAAGCTTCAACCATGCAACCAAGCAGTTTCCATGGCATGATGCACGCAGCGCGCGAATTAATGCTTAAAGCGGTGGCGGGCAGTGTGCCAGTGGCAATTTTACGTCCAAGTATTCTGTATGGTTTTAATGATCCACATAATAGCTATGGGCCAAATCGTTTCTTCCGTTTAACCCAACAAAGCAAATCAATTGGTTTGTTCGGTAATGGCGAAGAGAAAAGAGATCATATTTTCATTGAAGATGTCGCAGAAATTATCGCGTTGGCAATTCAACATCGCAGCAAAGGTGTGTTAAATATTGCAACCGGGGATTCGCCTTCTTTCCGCGAAGTTGCGGAAAAAATCGTTAAGTTATCTGAAACAGCAGTTGCGATTGAACCTACTGCGCGTCAAAATCCGATTACCCATCGTCATTTTGATATTACTGCCTGTCGTCAAGCGTTCCCTAGTTTTAAATATACCAACATAGATGATGGCTTGCGCAAAGTGCAGCAACAATATGTTGATGCCAAGGAATACGCATAATGGCAGAAGTTAACTTATTACGCGGTTTACCGCAGACCAAACGCAATATTGAAAAGCGTGCTGCTGCTAAAGATCCAGAAGTGATTCGTATTTCACGTGAATATGGCGAAATGTATTTTGATGGTCCACGTGAATATGGCTATGGCGGTTATCGTTATGATGGTCGTTGGG
>CAYPGU010000136.1:0-5329 GCA_964409995.1 uncultured Legionellaceae bacterium
ACGTTAACTAAAGAGCATTTAGATGCATCAAAACACAACACGCAAATTTTAAAGCATTTCACTGATAGAATGATGGTGCAACTGCGTGATCCACGCGCAGTTATTTTATCTGCAGTGCATCATTTCAATGGACAGCATGAAAGAGGCGAGAATAATTATTTATTGTATGTGGCACCCTCGCCACTTAATGAGCCTGGATACTTTACTTGGTCTATGGAAAAACAACTTGATTGGTTAATTGAAAATCTATTACCTACTCAGGTTGCTTGGATTGAAGGTTGGGTTAAATTTGCACAAAACGAACAAAAGCAAACAAATGGATTTAAAGTGTTATTCACTACGTATGATGAACTGTTAAAGGATGAATTAAGTTACTTTGAGAATATAGTTGATTTTTATGAAATTCCGCGCGCGCGATTTAAATTTAAGCCTTCCGAAAAAACTGCAGAAACACATTTTAGGCATGGCGATCCTAGTGAATGGAAACGAGCGTTTACACCTGCACAAATTCAAAGAATGCATGAAATTATTCCTACAAGCTTATTAGCAAGATTTGGATGGGAGTTGCCGGCTGTAACCAGTTCCTCAAGTGCGGCATTTTTGCCTTTAGCGAAAGGTAGAGCGAAGCGTTCTTCTGGGCGGGTTTCTAGATCCGAAGATACTTCAAAGCACAAAAGAGTCAAGAGATTTGCAGAAATTTGAAATTGCTTTCTAGAGCTCGACGGAAGTCAATTTACTATACTGTTCATTCATGCATCATAAGAGTACAATATTTGCCGTTTAGGCAGTAAAAAACTTATATTTATTTAAAAATATCAAAATTAAGCCCCTGCTTAGGCAACCATTGCCGCCCAAGCAGTAAAAAACTTTAATTTACACTCCAAATCCTCGGTTTTTTAAGTTAAAGGTGCTATATTTACTGTTGAGACAGTAATTTTTGGCAATTATGGAAAAATAAAAATGTTGCAAGATGTCTTTTTTGACGAATTAGCGAATATGGTGATTTTTTATCGAAAGAAGAGCGGCTTAAATAGAATAGAATTGGCTCGCATGGCTGGTGTTGGTAAAACTGTGATTTACGATATTGAAAATGCTAAACAAACCGTTCGTTTGGATACAATTATAAAAATTCTAAATGTTCTTAATATTAAAATTAAACTAATAGGACCGATTGCCACATACAAAGAGATGCAAAATGAGAAAGGCTAAAGTTTTTTTCGACAAAGGAATATTTGCGGGAATATTAATCGAGAAAGATAATCGAGAAGGTTATACTTTTGAATATGATGATGCTTATGTTGGTCCTCCAGTTTCTCTGGCTATGCCTATTGATCAAAAAACTTATAATTTTGATGATTTCCCTGCCTATTTTGATGGAGTTTTACCAGAAGGGCCGCAGCTTGAGTCTTTATTACGTTTGGAAAAATTGGACAGGCATGATTATTTTGGACAATTAATATGTGTAGGAAAAGATTTAGTCGGAGCATTTAGCGTAGAAGAGGAAAAAATATGAACTCAAAGTGGCATATTTGTCCAATTACATACGCCCCAATAGCACCTGATGAAAAGTACTCAAGCAAAGGTCTTAGAAAATTATCACCCGTGTTAAACAATCTACAAGATCTACCTTATACTGCTGAGCAGCAAATCATTGAGGCACGAAAACGATCTGATAAAATGTCTATACAAGGTGTTCAACCCAAGCTTAGTGCAATACTGAATATAAAGAAGCAAAGCTTTGAGTTATGCGATCGGGGTGGAACTTACATATTAAAGCCGCAAAATAAAGGGTATGATGAGCTGCCAGAGAATGAAGATTTAACCATGCACCTTGCTGCTAGTGTTATCGAGGTGCCACTGCATGGTTTATTATATTGTGCTGATGGTAGTTTCACGTATTTTATTAAGAGGTTTGATAGATTTGCGCATGGCAATAAGATTCCGCTAGAAGATTTTGCGCAATTATCAGGGAGCAACCGTGATACAAAATATGACTTCTCAATGGAAAGAATTATTCCAATTATTGAAAAATACTGTACGTTCCCGGCTATTGAAAAATCTAAATTATTCACCAGAGTAGTCTTCAACTTTCTTGTTGGGAATGAAGATATGCATCTTAAGAATTATTCATTAATCACACGTAAAGATATTATTGAGTTGGCTCCAGCATATGATTTTATTAACACCACTATAGCAATAGGAATCAACAAGGTAAAAGAAGAAATTGCCTTATCCTTAAATGGTAAAAAAAATAATTTAACCAGCAAAGATTTTGTTGATTATTTTGGTATGCAAAAGCTTAATTTAAAACCTGAAGTTATTCATCAAATATTAATAAAATTTAAAGAGGCGATTCCACAATGGCAAAAGCTTATTAACATAAGCTTTTTATCGGAAGCATCTAAAAAGGAATACATGATTGTTTTAGATGATAGAATAAAAACACTAAAGCTTGATAAAATTTGATTTAAGTTTTATTCGTTGTGGTTAACATCGCTCTCAACGCCGACAACTGCGCCTTACCATGCTGCTGCCTTTGCTCGGGAGTTTTAGCACTATCCGCTGTGCCTTCCCATATGATCAAATCGGCTGGTAATTCAGCCAAGAAACGACTTGGTTGGCAATCAACTAATTCTTTATAGCGGCGTCGTTGTTTACATAATGTCAGAGTCAAATTAAATTGCGCGCGCGTTAAACCCACATATGCCAAACGGCGTTCTTCTTCAATACTATCCGCATCGATGCTATTACGATGTGGTAATAGTTCTTCTTCCATGCCTAGAATAAAAACATGTGGAAACTCTAAACCTTTGGCGGCATGCAAGGTCAGTAAATTTACGCGATCACTATTGTTTTCTTCTTCTTTGCGACTAAGCATATCAATCAACAACATTTTATTTAAGGCTTCAGATAAAGTTAATCCTTCTTTGTACAAACGATCTAACCAATCCAATAAATCATTGACGTTTTCCATGCGCTTTTCAGCAATCTGTGGGCTGCTGCAAGTGTCAATTAACCAAGTAGCATAATCGATTTGCTCCACCATGCCACGAATGGTACCGATGGAATCTTCTTGTTCGATATTTTGTGCGGTGACGCGCAGCCATTCACAAAATTCTTTTAATTTGTGTAAAGGCTTGCCGCTAACAGTCTGCTCTAAGCCTAATTCAAAACTAGCATCAAATAAACTAGATTCACGCATTTGTGCATAATTGCTCAACTTTTCTAAAGTAACTGGGCCAATTTCGCGCCGTGGCACATTGGCGATGCGTAAAAAAGCGCCGTCATCATCTGGGTTAACTATAACTTTTAGATACGCTAAGATATCTTTCACTTCGGAACGGGCAAAAAAAGATGTTCCGCCGCTAAGTTGATAAGGGATTTGATGCTCGCGCAAGGCTTGTTCCATTAAGCGTGATTGGTGATTGCTGCGATACATCACCGCATAATCACTAAATTTAGTTTGATTCAAGAATTTATGCTGATAAATTTCTGCCGCAATTCGTGTTGCTTCATCTTGATCATTAGCATTAAGAATAATGCGAATCCGATCGCCAGCACCCAGAGTGCTCCACAGATTTTTAGCAAATAAATTTGGGTTATGGCTAATTAAATGATTGGCGGCTTGTAATATGGTGCCGGTGGAGCGATAGTTTTGCTCCAAGGTAACCACGCGTAAAGTTGGGTAATCATCCTGTAATTGTTGTAAATTTTCATGGTTAGCACCACGCCAAGCATATATAGCTTGATGATCATCACCCACAACAGTAAACGCGCCTTTAACGCCAGTCAAACAACGCACCAATTCGTATTGAGTAGTATTAGTGTCTTGATATTCGTCGACTAATAAATACTGGATTTTATTTTGCCATTTTTCGCAAATGGCTGGATCATTACGCAATAATTGTAAGGGCTGAAAAATTAAATCATCGAAGTCTACTGCGTTATAGCTGCGTAAGGTTTGTTGATAGATGGCATATAATTTAGCACTAGCAAACTCAGCTTCATCTTTGGCAATCGCTAAAGCCTGCTCGGGCAAAATCGAGGCACTTTTCCAACGCGAAATTTGTTGTTGCTGTACTGACAATTGTTCAACTAAAGAAAAGTCATCTTTACCTGAGATGTCGCGTAATAAATTCAAACTATCTTCACTATCGTAAATGGATATGTTTTGCTTGTAACCCAAGTGCTTGTGTTCTTGACGAATAAAATTCAAACCTAAGGTATGAAAAGTTGATACAGCTAAACCCTTAGCTTTGTTGCCCAGTGTTTTGTTAATACGCTCGGCCATTTCGCGCGCAGCTTTATTCGTGAAGGTAACTGCAAAAATTTTGCTTGGCTTGTAGCCACATTGTTCAATTAAATAAGCAATTTTATAAGTAATAACTCGAGTTTTACCACTGCCGGCACCGGCTAAAACTAATAATGGGCTAGATAAATGCTGCACTGCAGCTAATTGTTCTGGGTTTAAAGTGTGCATTTAATTTCAAACATCGCTTCTATTGCTGCATCATCTACATCTAGTAAATATGCTGGTTGCCATTGAGGATCATTTGTTTTATCAATTAATGCTGCACGTATACCTTCATAAACATCATGTTCCTGCAAAATTGCGATGGTTAAATTAAATTCCATTTCCATACATTCAGCAAGGCTTTTACCTACACTGCGAGTTAATTCTTTATACGCTACTTTTAAGCTGGTTGGTGAGCGAGTATTTAAAATGTCGAATTGTTCATGAGCCCAAACATCGTTGCTTTCTTCTAGGGCATGCAGAATTGCCTCGATCGAATTTTTAGCAAAACATTGCTCGGTAATTCCCGTATGCGCGGCCAAAGTATTAGCTCCTGGATCTTGTTGAAATTTAGCAATTACATGATCAATAGTCGCTAAGGCGTTACTGCTTAAGTCTTCGGCAGTTAAAGCTGGAATGATTTGTTTCATCTGTGCGCTTGGCACATGTGCATGCACCAGTTTAGCAAACATTGCATCAGCTACGCCAATCGTAACTCCTGCTAAACCTAAATACATGCCTATATTATATGGGCAGCGCGCAAAGAAATAACCTGCGCCTACATCTGGGTATAAACCTATACCAGTCTCTGGCATTGCTAAACGCAATCGTTCGCTAGCTACAACGCGAGTGCCATGGATTGAAATTCCCAAACCACCGCCCATAGCTACGCCATCGAGTAATGCAATATATGGTTTAGAATAGTTATGAATAATTTGATTGGTTAAATACTCGACACGAAAAAACGGAATACCAAGGTGTACATTTAACGGGCCTGCAGCATAAACTAATTTTAGATCGCCGCCAGCACAAAAT
>CAYPGU010000137.1:0-5224 GCA_964409995.1 uncultured Legionellaceae bacterium
CCGCCAGTCGCACATCTTTAGTCTGGGCGCGCCGTTGCGTGCGTTTATTTGTCACTAAGCTGAAATCAATTTTCAATTCATCGGTATTTACTTTCGCTACCTGAACCATTACTGGCATACCAAGACTATATACAACACCAGATCTCTCACCGGTCAATTTATGATGAATTGGATCAAAGATGTAATAATCCTGATCAATTGAAGCTATATGTACTAAGCCATCAACATAATAATCGGTTAGCTCAACAAACATGCCAAACCTAGTCACCCCAGAAATTATACCTGGGAATACTTCTCCGACATGTTGCTTAATGTACTGACATTTTAAAGATAAAATCACATCGCGACTTGCATCATCAGCACGACGCTCGGTTGTAGAGCAATGATGTGCAACTTCTTCTAGCTGTTGCTCCAGTTTTTCAATCTTTTTAGCTCCAGTTTTGCTGGTACGCAACTCATCATCCCATTTGCCTTCCAGTACAGTTTTGATTTGTCGATGCACAACCAAATCCGGATAACGACGAATCGGCGATGTAAAATGCGTATAAGCTTCATACGCTAAACCAAAGTGACCTAAATTATCTGGAGCATAAACTGCTTGGCTCAAAGAACGCAATAATACTGTTTGAATCATCTTGTAGTCTGGACGATCTTTAATTTTTTCTAGTAGAGTCCCATAGTCCAGAGGATCCGGCTTTTTCTTCTTACCAACTCCAAATGTCAAACCAATTTCATTCAAAAATGTGCGCAAATCAGCCAATTTGTCTTCTGGTGGTCCTTCATGATTACGATATAAACCAGGGATCTTATGTTTGTCTAAAAATTTAGCTGTTGCGACATTCGCACACAACATACATTCTTCAATGATCTTATGCGCTATGTTACGTACTACTGGTTGAATACTAGTTATGGTGCCATTCTTACCAAATGATATACTGGTTTCAACGGTTTCAAAATCAATTGCACCACGCTTGGTACGTGCGTCACGTAGCACATGATATAATTGTTCTAGGTGCAAGAAATCAGGAACTAATGCTGCATATTGAGTTCTAAGCATTTCATCACCGGCTAGGATACTGGCAACTTTGTTATAAGTCATACGCGCTTTTGATTTCATTACCGCAGGGTAAAAATCGTATCGCGTTAATTTACCATCTTTGCTGATACTCATTTCGCAAACCATACATAGGCGATCTACATCGGGGTTCAAAGAGCATAAGCCATTCGACAATATTTCTGGTAACATCGGAATTACCCGCGTAGGAAAATACACTGAATTACCGCGATTATATGCTTCTAGATCCAAGGCACTGCCAACTTTAACATAATGGCTAACGTCAGCGATTGCGACATATAATTGCCATCCACCACCGCGCTTCGGCTGGCAATAAACAGCATCATCAAAATCACGCGCATCTTCGCCATCAATAGTAACCAAATTTAAATCGCGTAAATCAACGCGATCTTTGTATGCACTCTTTGGAACTTCTTCTTTTAATTCAGCTACTGCATCTAGTACTTTTTTTGGCCACTCAAAGGGCAAATGATGTTTGCGTAAAGCAGCTTCAATTTCAACATTTTTATTCCGCTCATCACCGAGAATTTCGATGATTTGGCCGATTGGATCAGCGCGACTAGAATGCAGCGCAGTTATCTCAACCACAACAATTTGGCCATTTTTAGCATTCAAGTTTTTGCCGGGTGGAATAATAATATCGTTGAGAAATTCTTTCGAAAACGGTACAACATAGGTAACTTTACTTTCATCCACGTAACGTCCCGTGACGATGACATCGGCTTGTTCTAATATTTCAACTAATTTGCCTTCGCGCACATCACCATCGCTGATGTTTGGCACAGAAACAATAACTTTATTGCCCTGCATAACTTTGGCATCAGTAAAATATGGTAAAGAAATGCGTGCACTTCTATCTTCCGGTATTACCCACAACATATTTTTTTTATCTATGAACACCGTACCTGTAACTAAGACTCGCTGACCGGATAGCCAATAGCGCCGTTTAGCTAATTGTTCCAGCTGGCCATCGCGCAACATTGCTTTCAGGCGTCGACGAATTGCTTCTATATCTTCTTCTTCGTGTAACTCTAGCTCATCACATAATTGCTTTAAACTAATTGGCGCATTTCTAGCCGTTATATGCGCCAAAATAAATTCGCGGCTTGCTACAGGTTTCGAATATTTTGCTGCTTCCCTGGCAGCATGAGGATCTTTTTTACGTTTAATTTTTCCCATTTTTTCCTTTGATGCTGGGATCCCGGCTACAGCGTGCTATTCGCACGTGCGTGCCGGGATGACATTGCCCCTAATGGTTAATGTCACTTGCCAGCATTATTAAAATATTTAAATAAATCACCTTCTGGTTTGAGGATCAATACATCATCTTTATTGTTGAAGCTTTGTCTATACACTTCAAGTGTCTTATAAAATTCATAGAATTGCGGCGATTTGTTATAAGAATTAGAATAAATATCTAAAGCTTTTGCTTCACCTTCACCACGAATTCTATTCGCATCTTTTTGTGCAGTAGCCAAAATTACAACACGTTTACGATCTGCTTCAGCACGCATTGTAATAGATTCTTTCTCACCGTCAGCACGAAACGAATTAGCTTTACGCTCACGTTCTGCACGCATACGAGCATAGACCGAATCGCTGACTTCTTTCGGCAAGTCTACCTTCTTCACTCGCACATCGATAACTTCAATCCCTAAATCGGCGGCATTTTCATTTGTTATCTTGCGCAAACGATTCATCAATTCACCACGCGCACTTGATACAACTTCTTGAATGGTTAATTGACCAAACTCATTTTTCAATACAGCATTTGCTTTTTGTTCTAGCAAAGCTTCAGTTTTTGCTTTAACACCTTGTGTACGATTAAAGTACAGTGCTATATCTTTGATCTTCCACAAAACATAATAATCCACTAACAGATCTTTCTTTTCCACCGTGGTAATACGTGAGGCTTTTATATCCAAAATCGTCAAACGCGTATCGAAATTAACTACTTGTTCAATAAATGGCACCTTCATATGCAACCCAGGCTTATAAACTACGCTCGCATTTTGAGCATCAGTTTTGATCTTTTGGAAACGTAAGATCATTGCTAAATCAGTTTCATATACCGAAAAGAAACTAAATGAAACAATCGCAACAGCCAAAACTAACGCCAGCAATATATTGTTTAATTTGCTCATTGGCCTTTCTCCCGTTTACTACTGAGCTGCGTTTGATTATTAGTATTTACAACTTCAGGATTGTATGGAACTACGATTTGATTCTTTTGTTGCTGCTTTTCCAAAATCTTATCTAGGGGCAAATAAATCATATTATTGCCATTCGCACTAACAATCACTGTCGTGGTATTAGATAAAACTTGTCCCATCGAATCCAAATACATTCTGGTTCGTGTAACTTGCGGGGCTTTTTGGTAGCCAGGCAAAATTAAGTTAAAGCGTTGCGTTTCACCCGTTGCATCTAAGGTTACTTGCTCTTTAAACGCCTCAGCTTCAGAAAGAATCTTGCTTGCCGCACCTTCCGCTTCAGGAATAATCGTATTCGCATATGCTTCTGCTTGCAGTTTCAAACGTTCTCTATCTTCGCGAGATTTGGTTACATCGTCGAATGCGTCTTTAACATCATCTGGCGGACGTGAATCTCTAAAGTTTACTTGTTCAATATGAAACCCAGCGCCATAACGCTCTAATGTAAGTACTAATTGGTCTTTAATTGCTTCAGCAATTTGCAGCTTCTTGTTGGTCAACACATCGTCGGTAAATGAATCACCGATTACTTGACGTAGTGCGCTATCCGCAGCCTGGCCTAATACACCGTCTGGCGATGCCACATCAAATAAATATTTTTCTGCATCCAGCACTCGATACTGCACTTCCATTTCAACTAAAATTATATTTTCGTCTTTAGTCAACATCCAACCGCTATGACGCGAGGATTTTATATTTCCAGTATTAACTTTTTGCACTTTGTCCATAAACAGCGGTAACCAATGCAATCCTGAATTTACAGTATGACTATATTTTCCAAAGCGTGTGATGACGCCATGTTCGTATTCAGCAATCGTATAAAAACCTAGACCTAAATATCCAAGCAAGACTGCAACCAACACTACACTTACCCAAATCTCTGAACCTTTGCCGGAGCCAGAAGTTGGGGTTTGGTTAGTCGGTCCTTTGAAACCGAAAGACGTTCTAATTTTTTGCCATAAGTTTTTTAATACTTGATCCAAATCTGGTGGTCCGTCGCTTTCACTTTTGCGCTTACCCCAAGGATCTTTTTTATCTTTATCGCCGCTACCTGGTTCATTCCACGCCATTGGCAATATATTATCTGACATAACTCACCTATTTATTTTCCCAACTAGTGGAAATTAATTCTTCCAAACCCGTAAACTTAGAACACAAACTTTGCCAGCGTTCCTTTTGTAGTATAATCGACAATTGCCAATTACCCTCTACATCGACCTGCTCTGTATCAACTGCGCCAATTTCATACAAATAGGCACGAATTTTGGCTTGCGTTGGCAATAATTTTAAGTCGCCCTTCACAATATCTGTACACAAGCGTTCGGCAATAGCTTGTTGTAACTCTTCCAAACCTTCTTTGGCCTTGGCCGAAATTCTAACTACAGATATATTACCGCTATGGTCTCTTTCAACCCCTGATGGGACTTCTGGTAATAA
Organism: uncultured Legionellaceae bacterium; assembly: GCA_964409995.1. Taxonomy (GTDB): domain Bacteria; phylum Pseudomonadota; class Gammaproteobacteria; order UBA6186; family Azoamicaceae; genus JAGVLG01. Next base: position 4,723 of record CAYPGU010000137.1, read on the forward strand.
GTCTATTTTATTGTAGACCTCTAACAGGGGCACATTCAAGGAGCCGATCTGGTGTAACACCTTTTCAACTTGAATCTTTTTTTCACGCCACAACTCGTCATGGCTATCGATTACGTGCAAGAGTAAATCAGCCTGCGCTGTTTCTTCTAAGGTTGCGCGAAAAGCTTCCACCAAGTTATGTGGTAAGTCACGAATAAAGCCTACTGTATCCGCTATAATTACTTTGCCAACTAGCGGCAAATTTATGGTCCTTAAAGTAGGATCCAGCGTAGCAAACAATTGATCCGCTATATATACATCTTCTAGTGTTAGGGATTTAAACAGAGTAGACTTACCAGAGTTTGTGTATCCCACTAAAGATACCGTCGGAATCTGTGCTTTAACTCTCGCTCGTCTACTTTGTTCGCGTTGTTGCTTAACCTTTTCCAAACGCTGCGTAATCGTTGCTATTTTTTCGCGAATCACCCGGCGATCTTCTTCGAGCTGGGTTTCACCTGGGCCA
>CAYPGU010000138.1:0-5209 GCA_964409995.1 uncultured Legionellaceae bacterium
TTCACTAATCATCTAGTATTTGGAGAAGCTTTAGCAATCTTAGCTGGAGATGCCCTACAAAGTCTCGCTTTTGAGGTGATTGCTGATCCGGAACTAAATCCAGTCGGTTCAACCCAACAAGTCTTAATGCTACAGGTTTTGGCGCGCGCAATTGGTGCAAACGGCATGGTTTTGGGCCAGGCCGAAGATATGGCCGCTGAAAATAAAGAATTAAGTCTAAACGAACTGATCACCCTGCATAATCACAAAACCGGCGCCCTCTTTAAGGTTTGTATCGAGTTAGCTTTAATTGCAGCCAATGAAAAAGATGAACAAATCCAAGAACAATTGCTTACCTTTGGTCAACAACTCGGATTAGCTTTCCAGATTCAAGATGATGTTTTAGATCTGACGAGTACGGATGCCGCGCTAGGTAAACCAGCCGGTTCGGATCTGAAGCAAGGCAAATCAACCTTCCCAGGTATTTTAGGCCTAGCAGCCGCAGAACAATATGCCGAGACTACTTTAGCCATGGCTGTGCAGGCACTAGAACCTTTAGGCGCAAAAGCCGATATATTGCGCAGTTTGGCAGCACACCTAACGAATCGAGCAAATTAACCCTAAGAGGTATCTATCGGCATATGCGACAATAGCTCGATAGTATTTACCAGCCACTAGCCTTATCAGACTCCGCCTCGAACACTTTGAACTGTCTCGATAACACTTGCAGCCTGCTTGATAACTCTGCCAAGCTATCACCGGCATTTTTGATTTCTTCCGTCTTCTGATGTACCGCATCAAAATTGTCTTCATATTTGTGATTTGTTTCACGTGCATCAATTTCATCAGCCAAGGTGATTAGTTTATTTGCCGTGGATTGTACTTTCTGTGTCGAAATGATGGTTTCCTGCGTAGTTTTTTGGAAACTATCCAACAAGCTATTTAAAGCCTTAGCCATATCACCGATTTCATCATTAGCGTTATACTCAATACGCTTAGTTAAATCTTGTGTCGCTGACAGTGTTAGGATCTTCGCACTTAACTTCTGAATTGGCACACTTATTTGTTTGGCTAAACCGATACCTACTATCGTTGCAAAAATAATAATTAGAATCATTATCCCAAATAGATTTATAATCATTTTTTTGGCTAATTCTTGCACCGGTGCAAAAGCTTCTGTTTCATCAATTTCAACCACAACACCCCAGTTGACACCGGAAACATTGATTGGCTCATAGGCACCCAGCACCTTAACTCCACGATAGTCTTGGTAAATTGCGAAACCTGTTTTACCTTGAACTGCTTCCTCAGCTCCTAAAGTATTGATTTTCAAAAGACCAATGTTATTTCCTTTAGCTTTCATACGAATTAGAGTTTCATCATCTAAACCATTTTTATCCATCAAATTTAAATATGCCTCAGGATCGTCATGAAAAAATCTACTCATCGTAATCATATGTAGATTATTATCGACTAGATATGACTCTCCGGTTTTACCCAAACCAATTTCTTGCCATCTTCCTTGGCTGGTCATCAAATTGTTAATAAACATGTAATCTAATTGAAAAATTAATATCCCAATTTTCACGCCATTATCATAAATTGCTGTTGCAATAAAACACGATTGATCATCATTTGATGGCGAATATGCTTCAAACTGCGAAACAATTACCGGCTTGGTGCCATCTGTTGTATTGGCGCGACGAAAGGCATCACCCAATGCAGTATTCGCGTACGGACCATCTATTAAGGAAGTAGTAAAATCCAATCCTTTAGCTACCGTGTAAACGATATCACCATTTTTTGCATCGACTAGGAAAATATCTTCGATAGAAAACAACTCTTTTAACTGCAGCAGTTGATCATGATAAACACTATGAGTTTTACTATAATCGGATCCATCATCGACATAAACTAATTTACTTTCTTTATCTATACCATGTGGATTATTAAAAATATAATTGTATTGCAAAGCAAAGGTGCTGGGTTTTGACACATTCAAATACGGTGCTGCATCAAATGGAATACCGCCATTATCATTAGCATAGTCACGTGAAAATTCTGATATGTAACGTTTGATTACTTCATCTTTATACTTATCCATTCCTTTGGTGCTAACTTGTTGCGCATACTTACTAAACCCGGCATTAAATTCTTTCATTGCCTGTATAATGGTTTGATTGTCTGAAAAGAGCACCGCTTGTTTTTTCATGGCCTCGAAGTATTTTTCTATATGTTCCGCTTTCAGATCTCGCACTAGCGTCAAACGATCTCTGGCTTGTTCCTCGAGAATATTTTTTCCATAGTTGTATGACATGGTGCCAATTAGCAGAATTGTGGTTATAACCGCAAAACTTGCTATTAGTACTGCATTGAGTAATAAGCGTGGACCTATACGCATACCAATCCCCTTTGTATAGAACCTAAGTTTAGAACATTAACTATAAAAAAGGGGAGCAAAAATAAGAATATTGACCAGACCTAGCAGCAAAATACCAGTAACGAATTAGGGAGAACGAATTAAGTATAACTAGGTGCTTCCACATCCATAGGTTGTAGATATTTAAAGCGTGGCACTACCTCGCCATTTAGCTCAACAGTTTCATTAAACATAGCTTTCGGCCGCACCCACAAGGCATAATCGGCATATAACCTGCGATACACAACCATTTCTTCTAATGATTCTGAGTGACGGCAAACCCCAATTACTTGGTAACGTTTGCCGCTGTAATGTTGATATAAACCTAGTTTCATGTCTAGCCTTTGGAAGTAGCTGGGGTCCATGCAGATACTGGCTGCATGGTTTCATCTTCCACAACTTCAGTTACACTATCGATGTCACGATTGTTGATTTGCTTACGTAAAAATACCAACATTATTAATCCTGGGATCGCAACTACCGCGGAGAAGGTATAGAAAATCGCCCAGCCTAATTTCGCCACCATGAAACCAGAGATTGGTCCAACGTAAATACGTCCCATGGCCGCCAACGAGGACAATAAAGCAAATTGCGTAGCAGTATAATGCGCACTACATAAACTCATAATCAATGCTACAAATGCTGCTGTACCCATCCCTGCGCACAGGTTTTCAATTAGAACGGCAGCATATGCAACAGCGAAATTTTTGCCAACCACTGCTAAGACCATGTACAACAAATTAGTAATTGCGGCGAGAATGCCGAAACTCAGAAGTGCACGGAACAACCCAACTCGAGTCATAAACAAGCCGCCCACAAATATACCAACTAGTGTTGCTACCACACCTAATACTTTGTTGATCATCCCTACTTCAGTCAAAGTGAAATCCATACTCAATAAGAATGTGCTAGACAATGCATGTGAGAATGAATCACCAAGCTTGTATAATATAATTAGTATTAACATTAACCAGGCTTTATCGCGCTTCAAGAAATCTTTGAATGAGGCAATTACCATTTTTGGAAGACTATCCTTCGATGGTGCCTCTGTTTGAACCTTAGGTCCAATTAAGCTTGCCACGACCCCAACCAACATTAAGGCAGCCATACACAGATATGTATTTTGCCATCCAATCTTATCGGCTAAGACTAAGGCAAAACCACCTGATATGATCATGGCTAAACGATAGCCTTCAATTCCAAGCGCTGAACCTAAACCACGCTCATCATGTTTTAATACTTCGATTCGATATGCGTCGATTGCAATATCTTGTGTGGCGGAACATGTGCTCAACAAAAAGCCTAACAACAATAAAATAGGTATGTCTAGATTAAACATCTTCACACTAGCATCAGGAGTATACATCGTCATAGTAATAATCAAACCGATGATCATCAGCTGCATTAATACCATCCAGCTACGTCTACGATCTAATAACGCTGTGGGAGCATACTTATCTAATAATGGCGCCCAAAGATATTTATAGGAGTATGGTTGGCCAATCAGAGTTGAGAAACCGATTACGACAATACTAATACCACTCGTCTTAAACCAAGCTTGTAAAGTTCCGCCAATTAATGCCAAAGGCAAACCAGAAGAAAAACCTAATAAAAAAACCACTAACATTCGGCGATTTAAATACGTTTTAAACCATGACGTTTTGGAGCTTTGCATAATAATTCCTACTGCTTTTTCTCACCCTGCCCATCGCTCTTCGCCGCAGCTTTGTCTGCGGTTATTTCCTCGATCTTTGGCGAATCCCAAGTACCGGTAACCTTATACTTGTATTTATTCATCTCAGATATTTTTGAACCAGATGCCTGATCAAATAACCAAATAGCCGCGCCGACTGCACCACCAATTGCGGGATTACCCACCGCAAGCGCTGCTGCAACTGGTAAACTTGCACCAGTTTTTGGTGTTACATGCATAATAAAGTCTACTTCTCTAGATTTTATACCAGCCCTACCAGCTAATTCAATCCTAGCTGATGAGCTATTGATCATAATATTATCTGAAGCTATATAACCAGGAGTTAATTTGACATCAGCAATAAACTTATCAAACACAAAGCCCTTACTGACTACGTCACTAAAATCTAATTTTAAACGCTTCTGTAAAGAGTCAATATTCAGCAAACCAATTACACGCCCTAAACCTGGATTAACACCGATGAAGCTACCAGAACGTAAATCAATATGTAAAGAACCTTCGATTTTTAACACATCAAACTGAGTAGGATTACCACTCCATTGTAAATTAAACTTGACGTCGCCCTTACCTTTGCTCATCGATGTGCTATTTACCCATTCAGCTAATACTTTGCCAAAATTATTAGTGTAAGCATTACCGGTAAGCTGAGTTAGATCTTGAGTATCGAATTTCCACTCACCCTGCCCTTCTAATAAAACACTATCATTCATAATCGAAAACTTTTTGATTTCATAGCCATATTCCTTTGGCAACAATTCAATATTCACTTTTTCAAAACGCCGCTCGCCGAGTTTTAAATATTCGCAAGCAAAAGAGATCACTGGTAAATGTTGTTTGGCATACTCTTCTTTCAAATAGTCGACTAGTTCATTCTTCTTCATTGCATCAGATTGCAATTCAAGCTTATCTAATTTCACATCAATTTTTCTGTCTTCATTGAGCAGAATGGAGCCACTAATAGTCTTATTTTCTACAAACAATTCTTTAGACAAACTATTATATTTAACAGTTATAGCTGGATACATTGTGTCGTGGAAAATTAGCTTATCGACGCGTAATTCTACATCAACCGGCAAAGAGTGATCCTAGTTCTGCAG
>CAYPGU010000139.1:0-5188 GCA_964409995.1 uncultured Legionellaceae bacterium
GTTTAACGATTCGATCTTCCAGCGAATGAAAACTTATCACTACCAAACGCCCACCTACAGCAAGCAAACTTAACACTTGGCTTAAGACTGCAGACAAGTCTTCTAATTCTTGATTAATGAAAATTCGCAAGGCTTGAAAACTACGCGTGGCGGGATGTTTATTTTTTTCACGAAATGGAATTGCTTGCGCAATGATGTCGGCTAATTGCTTGGTGGTAGTAATTGCTTGGGTTTGGCGCGCAGCGACTATAGCATTGGCTATTCTCTGGCTAAAACGTTCTTCGCCAAACTCTTTGATCACTCGGGCAATCTCAGCCGCCGATGCAGTTGATAACCATTCCGCAACTGATATTCCAGAAGTTGGATCCATGCGCATGTCCAAGGCGCCATCGCGCATAAAACTAAAACCACGCTCTGCTTGATCAAGTTGCGGTGAAGAAACACCTAAATCGAACAAAATACCATCGACTTTGCCAAACACACCCTCTTGCTGACAAAAAGAGGCCAGTTGTTTGAACGAACCGGATAATACCTTAACGCGCTGATCAATTGTGGCTAGGTTTTGCGCATCATTGATCGCTTGCGGATCTTTATCTAACACTAATAAGCGGCCTTGCGCGGTAAGTTTGGCTAGAATCGCTCGTGCATGCCCCCCACGACCATAGGTAGCATCCACATAAACGCCTTCCGGCTGAATATTTAAGCCATTTATTGCTTCGGTTAACATTACGGCTTGGTGTTCTTGTTGCATAATTTTTCTTCTTTTATAGCGATAATGTTTGTAATTCTGTCGGTAAGTCAGAGGCATCGACCGTAACAGCATCTAGCCAGTTACTACGCCGTGTCTCCCAGTTAACCGCACTCCATATTTCAAATTTTTTGCCCTGTCCAACTAACATCACTTGTTTCTCCAATCCAGCATAATCACGCAAAACTTGCGGCAGCAATATTCGCCCATTATTATCTAATGTGACGTCTGCTGCGTGCCCAATTAATAAGCGTTGTACACGTCTTGCTGCTGGATTAAAACTAGGCAGGGCCTCTATTTTAGCCTCGATCTCTTCCCAATCTGGAAGCGAGTACAATAGCAGGCAGTTTTCTTCGGTATCGATAGTTACGACTAGTTGATTGTCCGCACTATGAAATAAATTGTCACGATAACGGGATGGCAACGTCAAGCGGCCTTTTTCATCCAGATTTATCGCGCTGATGCCCCTATACATGACCTATCTCTTTTATGTTATTGTTATTGGTCTGGATCCCACTTTGATCCACTTTTACCCACTTATCCACAATATAGGTTGTTTAGCTAATCATTGTCAAGGGAAGGTTGATATTAAAGGGTTTTAGTCAATATTTACCAATCAACTCATGCTGCGCAAAGCAAATAATGACCGGGTCATTTTGGCTCCTGTAATCTCCTGCGCCGGTTTATTAGTCACACCATGTGAATTTGCCAACTGATGTTCAATGATTCCCTCGAACAGAAAAACGCTAGGCGCAATCGCCAGATTTTTCTCTTTAAAAAACTTATGTACGGATCTTAGAAAAACCATGTAGCCAAAACAATCACATCTATCACTAAGATTTGCGCTGTTAATCTGTCTAAAATCACGGTACGCATCGTCATACAATTTTCTATGTGGTTTTGGATTTTGCATAAGATTGCTCTTTTCAAGTTCCTGATCTGCACACAGCTCTGCTGGGGACACACCTAATTGTTTCTTATATCCAGAGAAGATTAGATTACTATATCCCTTATGGTAAGTTTTTAGACATGTGGCTAAAAACTCATGCTTAGGTGTTGTCGCGATTAACCAATTATCACAAATCCCCAAACCATGACTATATTTCTTGCCACAAGCAAAGAAACCATTCTCATTTTGTAATTGTCCAAGCGGCGCATGGCAAATACAATCTACATCGGTATAGATCCCACCATATACATACAAAATGCATAGACGTAATACATCAGCAGCAAATGCGAACACTTTGTCCTCGCCAGTTACTAAATCATTATAAAATGGCTCTGCTAAAAAAGGCGCACATTCAGGTATGTTTGCAATATCATGCAATTTGATGCCATTGTCGTTACAAAATCTTTGCAACGCTGGAATTGCATTACACGGCACATCAGGATCAAACTCTAGATTTTCTTTGGGACTCAAAGGCAAGGTTGCACTATCAATATACAAATTGAACTCGTAGTCCGGGTTGAATGCAATCCAAGTTCGAATATTCGCTTGGTATGCTTCTGGCAAAGAACTTCCTAGCCATATAGCATGCCATTTTTTCGGAATTTCAGGCATAAGAACATCCTATACGCTAGAACAAATATCTAAACTTAGCCATGACGGTGTTGTTAGAGAAGCCGCTACGCATTTCATAATCATAATTAAGATCAAGTAACCCTTTTTCGCTAAGCTCGTATGTCACTCCAGCCCCTAGCTGCAATGCCCAACGGGCTGGCGCGGATATGACTTGGAAGCTATTACTACCGACCACAAAATTAACTGTAGTAATATTATGCGGACTTACTACATCGTAACTGCCGATTGCGCGTAATTCATACAAACCAAAACTTTCCCAGGCATCCAATGGAAACGAAAATTTGCTGCCGGCACCGAGTGTTACAATATTGTTCGAACGATTTTGCACATTCAGAGCCGCTACACTGCCAGTTTCTTTATATGGGTTCTGATTTACATATACATATTGCGCATAAGTTAGTGGCGTTAGGCGATATGAATCCCAGAAGTCGATAGCCTTGCCACGGATAATCTTAGCCGCCATTTGATAGCCAGTGAATCTACCTTCGGTGCTTAAATTATTGTTATTAACAATAATGTACCGACTAGTAGTGCTAATGTAGTAATTACCAGTGGCTAAGAAATCAACATAATTACCGCGCTTCATGTTATGCGTGCCATACACCATAGCGTGATAGCGATCTGTGTGTGTTATGAAATCGGCACTGGTGTATTCAGAAGTATGCGTATTAGAATATCCTAACGCAGCACCAAGGTAATCATCATTAATGCGATTATCCATACCCAGGAAAGCAGCGCCTGTTTTGGCATTAAAGCCATCGCTATCCTCATTGGCTTTTTGATTCGTCCAAGCACCAAAAGTTGACAACCACATATCACAATCTGGTGCCATATCACCAACGTTTATCCCGCTACTCATGGCCATCGGTGAACCATTACGTAGTGCTGCTATGCGCGTTTCGGCTTTCTTAAACACAGAGTTTTGCAAATCATAATTAACTTGCAACGCGCCATTAATTGGAATCATTTGATGTAGGTTCTTATTAAAATCACCGCCAAATCCACCAAACTCATTGATTAATTCTTGTTGTCCTGCGTTAGTGATGTTTTGTGACATCTGGTTTAGAACTTGCGCAATGCGAGCGTTAATCCCAGCAGTTGCTTCATTGAACTGTGCCTGTATAACGACGGTATTTGGGTTAATACTAACTTGCCATATCTCAAAGAAACTGGACGATGGAACATTAATTTGGCTTTGCGTTAAGCCGCTGATTCCACCATCGGCGCTTAAAATTGTCCATGAATTAACTACATTTGGTGTGCCGTTGAAACTTTCAGTAAGAAGAACTGTGCCCCCGGTGAAGTCCATCGTGCCGTTGGTACTTAAACTATCATAGGTACTCTCATTATACAGAGTAATGCTAATTGAACCAGAATTTATATAGTTATTCGCTGTTAGAGAACGGTTGCCACTCAAATTAACACGTCCTGAGTTAGTGAGAGTTAAACCAGCCATATTCATATCACCACTCATATTCAAAGTTCCACTACTGGTTAAATCGTGATCTGTAATAGTAGTACTACCTGTTACATTGATAATTTTTGATGATGTAATTGTATTCGCAACACTTGAACCATTAGCTAAGGTTAATACAGAATTTGTGGCAGTATTATTTATCGTACCAGCTGCACCATTTAGTGCAGCTGAAATTGTCGTAGTACCTTGGTTGGTGATGGTTGCGGTATTAGTAAAGGTTCCGGTCACAGATAAATTAGCCCCACTTGCAATAGTAAATGGGCTCGCATTGCTACCGCTAGAGAAAGTTGCACTACCGCCGCTATTGATTGTGTTAACCCCAGCGCCAGAGTAAGTACCAGCAATAGTCATCGTACCACTTACGCCAATGGCTGAAGCATTGGTGACATTGGTGCCTGTGACAGATAAAGCCCCACCTTGTTGTATTGTGGTGGGGGCGCTGTTGGCAGCGCCAGTTGCAAACTCTAGAGTTCCCTCAGAACCGACCGTGTTCGAAGTTGCCGTGAAAGCAGCGTTTACTACCATGGTACCACTGTTAGCAAATGTACTAGTACTAGAAGTAGCTCCCGTTATATTTATCGTATTTCCTGAGCTGTTTGTAACCGCACCTTGTAGGCCTGTATCCACATTCAATATCGCACCAGTGTTGCCAGAACTACCATTTGTTATTGGTAAAGTAAATGTAAATCCAGATGGGAGTGTCAGAGTACCATTATTTATAACTGTACCACTACTTAAACTAATACCGCATTGCATAGTTACAGTTGCGCCAGAATCTATGAGAAACGTACCGTTTATCCCGATTAATCCGATTTGTGGACTAAAATTACCTGCATGTACTTCAATATCTCTCATTCTTAAACCCTGACTGGAATAATTTGTAGTTGGAAAAGTTGTACCACTACTATTTGCGCCAATATGCAAACTTCCAGTATTACCCGCATTAAGCCATATACCAGTTAGATTTGCACTTGCACCATACAAATATATCTCCCCAGTATTCACAAATACTGAACCTGGGCCACCAGCTGTTAATGTGACATTGTTGACATCAATAATACCTTGGTTGGACGATGCAGTACCAAACTGTGCAGCACTAAAGCTTGATGTTAGTGTCAGAGTAGAAGCGTTGAAAAAAGTACCCGTACCAGTGATAGTTGCTGCAACATTTGCGAAGCTATCGGCATCAAAGGTTAAAGATGTAACGCCTGAGATTGCATGATTAATATTATAAGTACCTTGATACAAACGTATGGTCGGTATACCACTGGTTGCAACACTAGTCGTAAAATTAGTTGCAGAGTCTGTTCGACCAATATTTAAAATCGACCCAACACTACCAGTTAAATTATTACCATTAATAGTAGAAACTGTCCCATCA
>CAYPGU010000140.1:0-5124 GCA_964409995.1 uncultured Legionellaceae bacterium
AACCCACGCTATCAGCTTGGAAGGCTGAAGTTCTACCATTGAACTACACCCGCATCTCTACTCACATTAAGCTTATCCATATAACTAGTTGGCGGACTACGTCAGCTCAATGGTGGAGGGGGTAGGATTCGAACCTACGAAGCCGAAACAGCAGATTTACAGTCTGCCCCCTTTAACCACTCGGGAACCCCTCCCAAAGTGCAAGCACGTATTTTTTCACGCCGCATAGCATAAGTCAAGAAGTTTGTCCAAGACCATAGACCTGGAAACTCTTGAAAATTGAGTGCTAGATGCGATTGTTTGCCTATAGGGCAGAAAAAAGCTGGCGGTCGGCCTTGAACCAACGACCTGCTGATTACAAGTCAGCTGCTCTACCAACTGAGCTACGCCAGCACAAGCGGGATGTTAAATGAAAAAAATCCAACTGGCAAGCCAAACTTGATAAATAATCCTGTTTGGCTAAAAAATTTGTCCAAGCAGACAAAAGGGGTTATAAAAAATGATTAGTGGCATTTAAGGTTTAAGACAGCAAGATGATTAAATATTGGAAATTTCTCAGCGCGTTTATAATACTACTTTGCTTGAAAATCTTGAGCGCTGACGAAGCAGTCCAACCTATCAATATTACTTTTATTGAATCAGAACGAACTATCGACCAAATCTTACAACTACAAAAAGCAATGGTGTTGTTGGAGAATCAGAAGCAATTACCTGAGGAGCCAAAGGCATATTGCTTCAAAGTTAATATTAAACAATTTCTCCCCAAGAATGCCAGACTCCAACCAATTTTTGGCTGTATTTTTTCTGATCAGGTATCTATGAATGCATCTTTGTTACGTGCTGGATTATATATTCATACGGATATGGGTTTGGCGAGTGATGATCAGTTATTTAATTCTAAGCTCATGAAAACCGTTGGTGGTCATGATTTTTCTGGAACACAATTAGTCGAATATTATAAAAATACAGTTGTAAATAATAATACGTCGCCTGATCATGCCCAACTGAAATCAATCGAATTAGACTTCAACAAAACAGTGATGCAAGCAATTATTCAACAAAACTCCGTTAATTTTATTTTCTTTTCGATAATAAATACCAGTAAATTTGAAGAAAATTTAAGCCATGAGTTATTACATGCGCAATATTATGATACGCCACAGATGGAAGATTTATTATTGCAAGTTTGGGATCAAGTTCCCGCTACAGATAAGAATATTATTACAGAATGCCTGAAGAATGGCGGCTATGATGTAAAGCAACAAGAGCTGCTATTGCGTGAATTTTATTCATATTTTTTACAATATAAGGCTGCTGATTATCTAACGACAATTAAAGTTTTAGAGCCGATGGCGCCATTAGCCAAAATTTACGGCCCGAAAATTAAAAATGCGCTTGCGAAGGAAAACATTAGAGTTTTAACTGTAAATTAAAGTTGTTAATTACTACAACCAAATCGATAAATTTCTGATCTATACTTAAGTTGTTACTCTAACCACGAGGATATACAACATGGCAAAAGTTATAGGCAAATATGTGGATGGCTTTGTACTGGCTGTTCCAAGAAAAAATCTAAAGCAATATCGTCAAATGGCAAAAATATTTGCCAAAGTATGCATGGAGCATGGTGCACTTGAGTATTTAGAAAACATTGCAGATGATGTAAAAAAAGGCAAACTTACCTCTTTCCCGCGTAGCGTTAAACTCAAAGCCGGCGAAGTCGTATTTTTATCCTGGGTCATGTATAAATCACGCGCGCACAGAGATAGTGTTAACAAAAAAATAATGAAGGATGCGCGTCTAAAACCATACATGGATTCAAAAGCTATGCCATTTGATGGCAAACGTATGTTTTGGGGCGGCTTTAAAACCTTTTTACGCGCTTAAGATGGCATAATAGCTAAGGCTTTGGCGATGGGTTATTTGTATTATTAAAAGCCGCTGCTTGTTCCTCTATTTTTTTCAAAAGATCGTCTACTGTTGTAGTAGGTAGTGATACTTTTGATATTACTGGCGGAGAGAATGTCAAACTCGGTGGAGTTAAAGATGTGCTCGCAGCCATCTGTGGCAGTTTTGGCTGATTTACGTTTGCTGGTGCAGCTATATTTTTTCTTGGGTTATACATTTTTCGCTCCTATTAATATCTTATCATTTATGCCATTTTGACCACTATTCATATCAAAATTTTTCCACTCTTCAACGAACAGATCTAAACCATGTTCTGCAAATTGATTTAAAATTTGATCCAACTCTGCTAATAATTGCGCGATTAATTTATTGCGGTAAACCTTGCGCTGCAGTGCATCCTCTAACACTACAAACTTTTGGCTGATTTGCATTGTATAGGCCTGCATATCGCTAATATTTAAACCCAAACCTATTACTGCATCAACATTACCACTACGTTGTTTAGTTTCAATTAAGATGCCGCCCATTTTACGTTGCTGCCAAAAAATATCATTCGGCCACTTGAGCTTAACATCTGATAGTCCATTAGCTTTTAATACTCTGGCAACCGCAACACCCACCACGAGACTTAAGCCATAAAGCTGCTCTAAGGCACATTTAAACGGCCAATACAACGACATATAGATATTACCTGGCGGCGAAACCCAGTTGCGCCCATCGCGCCCCTTGCCAGAGCTTTGCGTTTCGGCCAGGACCAAAACCTTTGAAGCAGGAGATTGAGTCGCAATTAAGCTCATTAAATAATCATTCGTAGAATCTAAATTCTCTTCAAGAATGATGTCTAAGTCCTTTGCAAGCGTAGAATGTGGGGCAAGTAAATTGCTAATATCGGTTGGGGATAGACTTTCTAACGCCATGGTTAACCTCAATTACTACTGGGATTTATTCCATAATACCCTAGTTTTTTCCCATAAAACAACAATTTAACTAAAATTTTATACAGTTTTGCATGGAATCTTTAGACCCAAATAAGGTCTATATAAAAAGAATAAACATAAATAGGTGAATATAAACTAACATGGCTAACCCATTTAAAGCAATTTATAGATCTATTCGCGGCAGAATTTTTCAAATTATCTATCCTGCTCAAATATACTTTAAAGCAGGCAACGCATACTTTGAGCAAGAACATAAAAATTTTTATGACAGTCATTTGGTCAATACTACCAAAACAAATATTAGAAACGATTTAAATAATAATATAAAAAATCCTTACGCTATGGATCTAGATGCAGCAATCATCTCTACCAAACAATCAAACAAATATGATCCTAAAAAGCAATATTTAATTCATTGTGATGGTAATGCAACTTGCTACGAAAATTTAGACTCGCTATGTGAAACCTACACCTCTGCCCTTACTAATGTAGTTTTATTTAATCCACCAGGCGTTGGACATAGTCCCGGAAAAACTAATGGACCAGAAGATTATCAATTGGCTCTAAAATCTATTGTTGAGCATCTGCATTCACAGGGCATTCCCTACGAAAATATAATTCTATCAGGCCGTTCACTAGGCGCCGCTATTTCTACTGTTGTAGCGGCTGAATATCAAGCGCAAGGAAATAGAATTAAGGTGATTAATGATCGCAGTTTTGCTCGCTTATCTTCAGCATCCGCCACCTTCGTGCAAAATTTAATTCCTACCACTTTTTTAAGTACCATTGTTGGCGGTTTATTGTATTACCCAGTACGTGGCTTGATCAAGTTTTTTGATTTAGAAATTGAAACTGTAAAACCATTTGAATCTATTAATAAAATAAACCCTGGCGATGCAGTCTGTATTGCTGTAGAGGGTGACGAAATAATCGCCGAGAATGAAAGTTTATATGCAAATTTGAGTCAATATGATCGTAGCAAATACGCCGCTTGTTTTGCTAGCAGAGACAACACTTTTAAGGATAAAGCACATAATTTGTCGTTGTATGATATAACTTCCTCTAGTTTTACTGCTGACAATTATTTGAGAAACTTTCTATCAAAATTTACTATTCAAAAGACTCCGAAACAACTCTTTGCCGCAAAAGTTCATGAGTTGATTGATAATCTGTATACAGTAGTATCAGAACTGCTAGAGATTGAAAACTCTAACCTAGGTAAAATGAGCAGTAGCAAGATCAATGATCTGATTGATTATTTACAATGTTCCAGCAAAGACATTCAGCAGCTTGCAACTGAATTGTCGGCATTGCAAAATGTCCTAATTACAAAGAATGACCCGATGAATGTTGAAAGAGAACAATTTATCAAAAATATATCTGTAGTGGCTAAAGATATCAATCAGATTCTAGATAATAAGCAGCGAGAATTAAGGCTTATTTCTAATCAACCACGCAAGAATATGTTCACTTCACATAAGGTACATGTGCAAGTTACTCATCAGCAAGAGCTTGATAAAATTTACTCTAAAGTTGCTGCATTAATGCGCGTCAAAATATAAACTACCCATACATCCTATATCTTTGCATTTTATAGGTACAAGGGTCATGGAGAGGCAATAATGTTATTGGTAGTTTCAACATTCCAAGCAGTTCAATAATATAATCATTGTTTATCTCACCACCATCTAATGGGCAACCAGTTGCTTTAAGAACAGCAAAATATTGCTGTGCATTGTCTAACTGCTTTTTCATGTCATCCAATAAAATTGTGATTGCATCTGAAGGTAATAATCCAGCAGATTGGGCAGATAGTATTATATCTCCCTTAAGCTTTTCTTCAGATCCACACTGTACTGCACAGTCGTGATGCTTATTAATTAAGACACAACCATTATCTTTTAGATACCCTGGAGCAAGCTGAAATATTTCGTTTAGATTTTGTAACATTTCATCTGGGTCATAGCTGCCTGAAGTTATGAAAGCCACCCGATCGCCTCTTTTTAAGAGCGACGAAATAATCTTTTGCATTATCAAACGATTTATTGCGAAATATCGATAAAAATATCCTTTGATTTTAATTCTTATTTCTTCAACGTGTCGACAGCTAGCTAGCTCTGAATTAATTTTCTTCGAGTCAATGATTAGAGTGCCATCTAGATCGATACATAAACAAAACATAAATACTTCTCTGCAAATCATAAAAAAAAACCCCTAACAACGTAAGTTATTAGGGGTTGAGGTCCAAAAAGACCTTAAAAAAAGAGAGTCTGGCAGT
>CAYPGU010000141.1:0-5084 GCA_964409995.1 uncultured Legionellaceae bacterium
TGGTAGATCGAATTAGCTCTGATCACCATGATTTGTCGAAGCACGACTAGGATGTAGGTTCGGCTGCAGTTTTTTATACAATCTGCATAGCCGCGGTAGTTTGGGCTGTAATACTTTATAGCAAATATCTTTAAAGCTTAAGAAATCTTTTTTAGTTCTATAGCATCTGTTTTATCAATTCCGCTCCAAGAATAAATGTGAAAGTTGCTATTTATTATATCGCCATTACTATCCCAAGATTTTTTGCCTAATACGGTTTCTACTTCATGTTGATGCAGCCATGCAGCCAAGGTATTGCCTTGCGTTGTATTACATTTCTCAAAGGCTTGGCTGATTGTTTGCACAGCGGCATATGCATATAATGCATAGCCGGTACTTTCAAATTTGTTTTTAGTCATGTTTTGAATGGTCTTTTGACATGACAGCATCTGTTTCGGATCATCACCAAAAGTCATCAACACCGACTTGGCAATTTTAATATCGCCAGTTGCAGCAACAAATTTTTGTAAGGCTATTCCATCCGCAGTAATTAATGGAATTTGTAATTGCAGTGAATCTAAAGTTTTGGCTAAAGAGCTGACCTCTGGATATAATCCAGCAAAATAGACTGCATCAACTTGTAAGTTTTTCAATTTATTTACTAAATTAGTAAAATTACTTTTGCCGCGGTGTATTTCTTGATGTAAGACAGGAGTCTTTTCCAATTGAACCAATTGCTCGCTAACCAAATTAGCCAAATCTTTGCTGTATAATTCATCGTCATGCAAAATAGCAATTCTTTTGCTGCGTAAATTATTAGCGATGAACTTTGCAGCAGCTAAACTCTGTTGTTCGTCTGTGCCGGTCATTCTAAACACAGTTGAAAGATGCCGTTGAGTAATTTTTGGATTAGTGGCTGTTGGGGTAATGAGCAGAATATTTGCTTTGGCATATGAATTTGCAGCAGCTAAAGTTGCGGCTGAGCATACATGGCCAATTACAGCTTGATATTGTTGCCCGGCGATTATTTTTTCTGCTTGGTAAATAGCAAGATCCGGACTGCATTGATCATCAATCGGAATGATTTCCAGTTTTACACCATGAGGCTCCCATTTCAAATTAAGATCATTGACTGCCTGACTCGCACCGGTCAATAGCTGATTGCCGTACGCAGCATAGGCTCCACTAAATGGCCCGACTAGAGCAATACGAATAGTATTGGCTTGCGCCAACCCACAGGTCAAAGCCAAACAGGCGACTGAAATTAAACGGATCAAAATGCTTCCTTGGAAGTGCTATTCTAGATGAACATTATTATTGTATCATAGCAAGAAAAAGAGGGTGCTTTATGCTGGCTCTATCGATTAAAAATTTATATAAAACCTATGCTAATGGCGTAGTTGCTGTACGTGGCGTGGACTTGGCGGTAGAAGAGGGTGAATTCTTTGCTTTGCTTGGCCATAATGGTGCGGGGAAAACAACTATTATTGGGATTGTTAGTTCTCTGGTTAACAAAACGTCAGGTGACGTGAGTGTCTTTGGCCATGACTTAACTAATGAACCAACCAAAGCAAAAGAATGTATTGGCTTAGTACCGCAGGAAATAAACTTTAATCAATTTGAAAAAGTTATTGATATTGTCATAAGCCAAGCTGGATATTATGGCATACCACGTTTACAGGCATCTGAACGCGCTGAAAAATATTTAACTCAGTTACACTTATGGGGCAAAAGAAATGAAATTGCGCGTAATCTATCTGGTGGTATGAAGCGCCGCTTGATGATCGCACGAGCTTTGATACATGAACCGCGGATGTTAATTCTGGACGAACCAACTGCAGGTGTTGATATAGAAATTCGTCGATCAACGTGGGATTTTTTGCAGAGGATTAATCAAAATGGCACAACTATTATTTTAACAACACATTATTTGGAAGAAGCAGAACATCTTTGTCACAGTATTGGCATAATTGATAAAGGTCGGATAATTGAAAGAACTTTAATGAAGGATTTGCTTGCCCAATTACCATCTGAAACAATAATTCTAGATTTGCAACAACCATGCTCTTTGCAAGATTTGCCGACTATGGAAAATGTAGAATTCAAATTGTTTGATTCGAAAACATTAGAAATTACTTTTAATAGAACTAAAACATTAAACAATCTTTTTAATGAATTATCTGAGCATGGCCTGCACGTCTCTAGCATGCGCAACAAGAACAATCGTTTGGAAGAATTATTTTTATCCAAAACTCAACAAGCTAGGCCTGAGGAGAAAATGTAAAATGCACTGCCGTCAAAGCTGGATTGCTCTTTATACATTATTACGGCGCGAAACAGTCAGAATTCTGCGCATTTGGCCGCAAACATTAATGCCACAGCTAATCACCATGGTTTTATATTTTATAATTTTTGGTGATGTTATGGGAAGGAAAATTGGTGAAATGAATGGGATTCCTTACATTGAATATATAGCCCCTGGTTTAATCATGATGTCTATAATCAGTAGTTCTTATATGAATACGGTGTCAACATTTTTCTTTGCCAAGTTTCAACGTAATATAGAGGAGATGTTGGTTTCTCCAATGTCGAATCTTGTTATTATTCTTGGCTTTGTTGGCGGGGGTGTGGTGCGAGGTTTGTTGGTTGGATTTTTAGTTATGCTGGTTTCGTTATTTTTTGCAGAGTTTAAAATATACAGCTATACATTGACCATTTCGATAGCAATTCTCACTGCATTTTTGTTTTCATTAGCGGGTTTAGTAAATGGAATATTTGCCAAGAAATTTGATGATCTTTCAATTGTACCAATGTTTTTTTTAACGCCACTCAGTTATTTAGGCGGTGTATTCTACTCAGTAACTCTACTATCGCCATTCTGGCAAAAAGTCTCGCACTTCAATCCGATCTTGTACATGGTCAATGGCTTTAGATATGGAATTGTCGGGCACGCTGATGTTCTAGTGGAAGAAGCAATATTGTTTATTTTTGTTTTGGATATATTATTATTAATGTTTTGCTTGTGGTTGATGCGCAAGGGTATTGGGATTAAATCATGAACCGTGTCGGTTGTATTGTGATTGGTGCTGGAGTAATAGGCTTAGCATGTGCGCGTGCTTTGGCTGCGCGTGGTTTAGAAGTTGTAATTCTGGAAGCACAAGAAACGTTTGGTACAGAGACTAGTTCGCGCCATAGTGAAGTAATTCATGCAGGCATTTATTATCCGGCTGGAACCAACAAAGCCAAATGGTGTGTGACAGGCAAGCAAAAATTATATGCCTATTGTCGCGACAACCACGTTCCATTTAAGAATTGCGGTAAAATTATTGTTGCCACGGAACAAGCAGAGCTTGCTACCTTGCAAGAGA
Organism: uncultured Legionellaceae bacterium; assembly: GCA_964409995.1. Taxonomy (GTDB): domain Bacteria; phylum Pseudomonadota; class Gammaproteobacteria; order UBA6186; family Azoamicaceae; genus JAGVLG01. The sequence continues at coordinate 3,348 of CAYPGU010000141.1, forward strand.
TTAAAGCAAAAGCCGCCGCAAATGGGGTTGAAGATTTACGTTTTATGTCTGCAGCTGAAGTTCATGCGTTGGAGCCAAATATAAAAGCAGTTGGTGGTTTGTTTTCTCCTTCTACAGGGATTATCGATAGTCATACCTATATGTTGTCGTTATTGGGCCATGCAGAAGCAAATGGTGCGATGTTAGCTGTGCAATCTAAAGTAGTGGCTGGCAAGGTGAGCAAAGATGGAATTTGTTTACAAGTTAAAACTGGTGATCAAGAGATGGAATTAATGACAGATTATGTTATTAATTGCGCAGGTTTATATGCATCCAAAGTTTCATACTCAATCGAAGGTCTGCCGGCAGAACAAGTGCCGCAAACATATTATCGCAAGGGCGTATACTTTACTTATTCTGGTAAAGATCCGTTCCAGCATTTAATCTATCCGGTGCCAGTACCCGGTGGTTTGGGTACGCATAGCACTATGGATCTTGCTGGTCAAGTACGCTTTGGTCCTGATGTGGAATGGATTGAAACCATTGATTACAACGTAGATGCAAATAAGCGAGAAGAATTTGCACAAGCAATTCGTCGTTATTGGCCTGATGTGGAGGCGAGTAATTTGCAGCCTGGTTATGCGGGAATTCGCCCTACTTTAGCTGATAAGCAGGGTGGATTCCGTGATTTTTGTATTAAAGATCATAACATAGGCAATCAAAAACTAAAGCTAATTGGATTGTATGGGATTGAATCACCTGGTTTGACATCGAGTTTGGCTATAGCTGAGGTGGTAGCTGAGTACGTCAATAGCTTATCTGTCATCTCCGAAATTGTATAGTGACATAGTCATCCCGGCCAAGCGTTTACGTAGTAAATGCGCTGAGCCGGGATCTAAAGCCTACCTAGCTAATTCTGATGCTTGATTCATAAGTTGAGCCAAGATACCCATTCTAGTTGTTGGCAATTCTTCTGGATCATAATCCGCCATAAAATATAAATTTGAGCTTCGATTCAACTCCAAACCATGTTTGGTGCGCAATACGATCTGTTGTTCTGTTTCTACCTTTTCCTTGGCTTGCGCAGCATCACGAATAACCGTGGTTGGTGTTAGCGTTGCACCTAGCCAAGAGGCATATTTGCTGGCAACAAACTGTTCTTTTAGCTTGGCATTATCAGTGTATTTGACGCCTTCCCATAAAGTATTAAAGGCAATATTTGCGCAATTATTAGTAAATAGATTGTAGGCATTCTCGTGTGGATTGTCAGCCACCATCTTTATGTACTCTAACATTGGAACGAGTTGCAAACCATCGTTATGCTCTGCCTCTGGACATGTGTTTGATACCGTACGGATAAGATCAAATGATACAGAGTCACGTTCTGGTAAGCCAAAAGTTATAAATGGTTCTAATTTATTTAAGAATTCATCATGGCTTAAGCCTTGTCCAGGATACATCAAATGTTTAAGATTTTTTTCAGCAATCTTCATGCGACACTTGGCAATTTTGCTTTGGCGTGCAGCTTTGCTAATTATGTTACAATCTGACTCAGATTGTAAGTCGTTGTGCACAAATTTTGCGTTTTGTTCTAATACTAGTTTTGCGCGCCACTCACTATATAGTTTTCCATAGATCTCGGCTGCTTGCACAATCGTTGTATTAGGAAGTGGCAAACTTGAACCTGCTTGTGGTGTACCGAAAGCTAAGCCTAAACGACTGCAATGTAATATTATTGTCGGTGGGAGATATATTTCA
>CAYPGU010000142.1:0-5019 GCA_964409995.1 uncultured Legionellaceae bacterium
CTGAAGCAACTAATGGTGGTCTACGACCCAGCTTACCTGCGGTCAAGGTGCTATCTTGGAAGTGATGGCGTAACGCAGTGATTGCAGCAGCATCTAAACCTGGCACCCCAGCTTTTAGCACCGCGCTCAAGGATAAACGAGTATCCTCATGTGGTTGAATAGTAAACTGATATTCAACCCCTGTTCCAGCTGCATTCTTAAATACATCCCAATATGCTAGAAAGAAACAGCGCGCACGTTCGACAATTTGCTCATCGGTAGCTTTACCAGTTGGATTGAAATTAATCGGTATATTATATTCTAAGCTTGGATCTAAATTTGCTTGCTTGAAGCCCTTCAAATCCTCGAACATCAATTTAAGACCGGCTTGAATCTTAGTAGCATCATCTTGCGGGATAGTAAATTTGGCCACTTCAGTATTGCCAGCGGCTGAAGCACGTACTTCGCCTTCACTGACAGTTAAAATTTTAGTTAATTTTTGCGTCGGTGAAGATGGCACAGATTCTTTAAGAGATACATTAAATTCTTGCTTACCAGGAGTTTCGTTTAATATATAGGTAGGATTTCTATCATGCTTTGCAAACATATAATCCTTTAATTCCGCAAAGCTAATATTGCCTTCGGGTGGTGTTTCGAATGCACCAGTAAGTGCTGGGTCTTTAAACAAAGATGCATTAGCCGGTGAACGGCGTGCATCATCTTCCTCTGTAGATCTTCTAGAAAGAGGTCTAGAGGGTGGTGGAGTGGAACCACTATTTCTTCTTTGGTCTAATTCAGCAGGTATAATTGTGGCTGGAGGCGCGTTTTCATCATGTTCAGCTTCTTTCTGTTCGTCTTCACCCAATGATCTGGTTGAATCGGTTTGGATTATCTTACGACTAGATTTACCAGTAGGTATATCATTTGCTTCACGGAATTCTTTGATCGCGAGCTTTAATCTTTTAACTTCTAATTCAGTTTGTAAAATCTCGATTAGCAAGTTTTGAATATGCTGAGGAATACCTTGATCATTCTTTATACTTGCAATTGTATCGCGAAATATTTCTTCAACCTTAGGCATTCCATGATCTGATGGCTTCGCTTCAATTGCCGCTACTACAGCAACCTTACATGAATCAAATTTCTCCCTAGCCATAAGGGGGACTATTGCCTGTTTATTTCTTGAGCTTAAACTTTGCAGAATATCTATATTATCCTTTCTGACCAAATTTGCTGTATCGAATAGCTCATTGTGATTATCTTCTGATATTATATCATAATGAAGTTTCATCTTATAAGGCCGCACAATGATCAACAATCTTTCAAGCAATTCGTTAGCATCTTTAACATCTTCCTGGGATTTAAACGCTTGCAATTGTGCTTCTAGGCGTTTAAGCTCCAGATTATTTTCTATTACTTTTACTAATACTTCCCTAACTTCTAGTGGCAATCGTCTGTCATACTTAATCGCTTTAATAACCTCTGTAGCTGCTTTTTGAACAGCAGCAAATCCTTCCATACTTACTTGCATGTCTGTAAATCTTCCGATAGGCATCATGACCGCAATAAGTGTTAACTTATCAGCCACGGCAAGAATATTAGGATTATTTGCTAATCCACTTGAAATTGCAGATATTACTAATTTAATTCTATCTGCCTGCTCTACTAAATCCTCATAATTAGATACTGTTATATTATAATCATCCCCAACATCTTTCTTACTTTCAAAAAGATAGTTTTCAAGTTCTGTTATTTGAATGTTTATTTTGCCGATAGCAGTTTTAGCTTCCACTTCCTTAATTTCCACAACCACTTGCATTGCACCTATTAAAGCTGAGGTTACTTCAGATGGAAGATTTTCTCCTTTGACAAAACGTGTTTCCTGTCGGATATATTCTTTTAAATCCCTAATGTTAACTATACCGTTGATATTAAGTGTACCATCCTGAACTAGTTGGTACATGAAAGCTGTAGGACTTTCCATATTCAGCTCAGCACAAATCACATCGATTTGACGCAATATACCTATTATGTTGTGCTTTGCAGACTCAACTGAATTTTTAGCCTGTATATTTGTCGATGGCTCACCAATAGTGTCAAGATATATTTTTTTAAGATTCCTAAACTGCTTTACAATAGGTAGTTGGCGAGCGAGTTTTATTTTTGCGTCTAATACAATTGCATTTTTAATCATTACATCTAAGTTGTCAGCAATTAATTCATAAGCTTGCTTTAAATCCTTGCGACCAGCAACTCGGAGAATATTCTTTGTTTTTTGATCAGATAATTTTTGTCTTAAAAATAATAAATCAGCTTTTGATACTATAGGATGAGCTGAGGTAATATCATCATACATTGCGGCAAGTTTCTTTTGGTCTTGCAGATCAAGTGACAAAATATCTTCAATCGATCGATGTACAGACAAAATATGGTAGACTAACAGAATTAAACTTGCATCAGCTAAATCTGTTCGTTTCATTTTCACTTGCAAGGCAATTTTTCCTGCTTCTTTTATATGATAGTTTGCAGAAGATATAATTTTCTGCTCATCAGCTTTTTCTAACTTTTTGTGACTATCAGCGGTATTTTGAGCCTGTTTTAACTTACCATGAAAATCATCAAGGATTGGTAAACTAGGCTCTATTGGAATTTGTGTTGTTTTTGGTATACTTTTATCTTCGTCGTACTCCTGAACCACATCACTAAATTGTACCTTTTCTGCAGAGGAAGGTATAACAAACTCTAACTCCAAACTAATCTTAAATACATCCCAAATGGAGCTTAGACTACTAGTTACTTCATTGTCATTATTGAAAAATAGTTTGTCTGTACCTGTAACCCATGCAATAAGTTCCTTATTCTTACCCCTACTAACATATATATTTCGCGCTGCCATCACAGAAGCTTGTTCTAATTTTTCAAGTAACTCAGCGTATCCTGCAAGATTGTCTAAATCTTTAGTTGACAAAAGCTCTGTGTACTCATGACTTTTAATAAGTTTCTGTACTAAAGCAAACAATTCACAAGCTTTAGCAATTAATTTCCAACCCTGTTCTTTAGATATTTGATTTTTATCATTAGGTATAGAACCTAACATTTCGGTCAAGATCAAAGAATCCTGATTTAATCTATGCTTTAATTCTTCAACATTTATCTCGTCTTCTGCTGACACATGCATATTACCTGTGTCTTGAACTGTTTCTATAGCAGCTGGTTCTTTGCGATACAGCATATAATATAATGCTTCGACACCTTCTACGGTAGCTTGAAACGCCTCAGCCAGTTCTTCGCTTAAGTGATCAAAGATATTAAGTTTCACATCATTTACTTTGGCAAATTTTGCAGCGTGATTTGCAGATTGGCCACTTTTTTCCTCGTCCATTTCATCAATCAATGTTTCTAGAGTTAATAGTGCTTCGCACACATCTTGATTATCTTTGCTTGCTGGGTTATTTTTAATAATTTCAATTAGTGCCAAAAGATTTAAACTTTTTTCGGCTGCGAAGTTGATTGCTTCGGCAATTTGAGCAGCCTCTATATCTGGAACATTTATATTGTAGTTCATAGCTTGCATCACTAATTCACGCGCCGCATCGACACGTTCTGGAAGAGTTAACTTTTCATCTGGCGATGCTTGGTAACTTTCAACCACTGCTGATTCAATCTCTGCCTGAGGCTGATGAACCATATAGTATAATGTTTTTACAGCATCGAAAGTTGCAGCGAAAGCTAGAGCAAATTGCGTATCTTGGCTCGTGCGCAAAAGGTTATCTTTAACTGTTTCGATCAGAGAAAGCATATCTTCATGTGATGGGTCTAGAGTGACAGGGTTACTTATTTGCTCAATCAATTCCCTAAACAGAGTTATAGCAGAATGCACTGCGATATTGTCTGGCGCAGTTTTGCTTTCTATAAAATCTATTAGTTTTGATAAATTTGGTATTTGCTCAGCTACATCTGAAGCGGTTTCATTGGATGTACCTTTAGCATTTAGCTTAACCACATCTGGCACAGCTTCTGCTTGCTTTATGCGTTCATCAATTGTTAACTCGGGCGCTAATGCTGATTGAGCTGCAAGGTCTGTTTGATTTACACCAACTATTGATGTTCTTGGTGATTGTATGAAAACAGGTGCACCACCGGATGAGCGGCGTCTTTTCTCTGTTAATGCTGCATTTACATCTATCACTGGCACATCCAATCTTTCGCAAGCATTTGCAGTCGAATCTATAAGACTAATTAATGCTGTAATAAATTCTGGAATATTTGGCAGTTTTTTAAGTTCACCGTTATATTCTTCTCGAATTTTATTATATTCACTTTTCTTAGATTCGTCGTCTGCGCCAGCTTTATATGATGGAAATTCTGCTACTGACACTTTAGCCATTTCTGACAAATATTTTTTCAACTCATTGATTACCACAGGATCTCTAAACATACCCAAAAGTAAATCAACCTTACTTTCATCTGTTTCTTCTGGAGAAGTATTTCTAGACTTAACTTGATCAAAAAATTCTTTAAGATAAAGACGGCTTTCGCGCGTGTTTTCAGGCAGATTTAATAACGTCATTAGCGCACTAAATATTCTGGCTATTGGTATGATGGTTGTAACGAGCTGAGATTTCTTATTATAAAAATTTTCTTCTGCAGAACCAGAAACAATACTATCTAAATCATTTCTCACATTATCAAATCTAACAACATCATATCCTAGAACAACGTTCAATGCTTTTAATTGTTTTTCTGGAGTGCTTTCCTTAGGAATATTTGTTGATTCTACTACAAGATTATTGCCAAATGAAATACTTTTTGAGGCGCTTGATCTTCTACGCTCTTGAGGTGTTTTACTCGCTGATAAGGAGCGCTTTCTAGGTGGTGGTGGTTCTACACGTAAAGCAGCTTTCTGCTCGCTTCTCGCTTCCTCTATTCGTTGTTCATCTAATTTTTCATCACGCTTCTTACCTACAACTAATTTGGCTTTAGACATTCTAAGGAATCTATTTATTCTTAATCCAGCTTTAGCTTGATTTTCTTCAGCTG
>CAYPGU010000143.1:0-4967 GCA_964409995.1 uncultured Legionellaceae bacterium
GTACGCCTGGAGCAACAGAGGTAGCATAAGCAGGCAATTGATACAGCAAATATTTGTCAATACCGCCGCGTGAAATATGCGTATGACTTGTTTCTGGAATACTAGAATAACTAATTGATGATTGAAATATATTTAAAATTTGCTCACCTGGTAGCAGTGTCTTATCTTTATTAATTGGAGATAGAAGATGCAACTGACGAAATATTATTTCAATATCCCGCGTCGCATTAGAAAACTCAGCACTAGGATCAACTGGGGTATTCCATTCATAATTTACTGTGCCATAATTTTCCAAACCTTCGACTAAGCCGTCGCCACACAGGCCTAAACCGTGCTCGGGGTAATATGGCATTTCATTGGGCCAAATCCGCAAGTGTTCAAAAGCTTTGGCTGGGCGTAAAACATGTTCTTTGCCATGTCGATCTATATCCAGCAACGGATATTTACGTTGAATAGTTAAAGTCAGATAGCGTTTTGGCATCCAATCTTCAGTGATGGTGCGACTAATAATTACCAGTTTTCCGGATTGCAAACCACAAAATTTTAACACTTCATACAACTGGTATGGCGGAATGTTCCGCGCCTCTGGTAATTCTGCTGCAAAATAATTAAAATATTCGCCTGGATTTGTGTTTATAAAAGTTGCAAATTTGTAAAATATATCTTCACTATCCACCACTGTATCGGCTGGAAACCGTGTGCTGATTAATTGCCAAATTTTTGCACGCTGCTCTGCAGCTAATTGACCATAATCTTCAAGCTTCAATTCATCGATAACAAGTTGCTTCGCATATTCCAAATAAAATAACTTACGTGCTTTCTTATAATAAAAAACATTAGATATTGTGGTTGCATCAATTTCACTGCGCCCATGGGCCCATTGCCCGCCCTGATCAATAAATGGCTGATAAACATTTTTTTTATACTCTACAGAAAATTGCCTGACTTGGTTTAGGTCGCGCGATGATAAATAGTAGTCGCTCGATACATATTTATTTATCTTGTAATAATCATAACGCACAACTTTAGCAGCCAAACACATTTTAACAAATGCCAGATAAAATACATTTACATTACCATTCCCCGTCCCATACCATTCCGAAGTTAACTGTAAACATTCTTGCTCTAACTCTAATAATTGTTTTTGTGTCGGCAAGCATGTGTTGAATAAATAGTCGTGTGCGCTGCGATATTCCACCTGCTCTAGTATATTATCGAGTTTTGCGCGATATGCCTGCCATCTGGCAGGAAAATCAAGAAGACTAGCGTCATTGTTTTGTCGGATCTTAAAGTTATGGATTGGAATACGTTTAGAGTTTTCAATTTGATATTTAATTTGTCTCTGCACTGCATCTGCTGTGATCAAATCATAATTACGAATACCATATTTTATAAGCTCTAATTGATCAACTGCAACTGGCTCAGCAACAGTAAGTAATAGTGCAATTGAATCTCTATGTTTAATTTTTTGCTGCAAAACATTTTCGACAATAGCTTGAATCTCTGCAGCAATTTGTTGTTTAGTTAACATGTTTTCCAATTAGTAATGACCCTTGTCTATTCATATTTTAGCCACACTATCTAAATTATTATAGGCACTAGCCGTTTAAAATAGCATATGTTAATCTGGCGCTATGAAAAATATCCTGATAGAAAAATTTTCGCCTCATGAGCTGTTAGCGCTAGATAAATTCCTGCGCAAGCAATCTAATGATATGTCGTTGGTTAAAGCTCATGGCTTTATTACCGCGATTGTATCATTTCCAGAATTACTTATGCCAAGCGAATGGATTCCAATTTTAGTAGGCGAGCTGAAAATACTGCATGACGGTATCCCAGTTAACTTGATGCTAGATAAGTTAATTACTATGTATCGACAAATAACGGCCAGTCTACGCTCTGAACAAATGTTTGAATTCGTGCTTTCTGCAGAAGACCCACACTTAACTTTAGCACAAGCCCCATTCCAGGCCGTCCAAGAATGGTGTCATGGCTATTGTATGGCTTTAGTTTGGAACGAAGAAGAATGGTTGTATGCTAAAGAGGATTTCATTACTAAAGCCTGTGCTACATTCTTTATGCTGTCTGAAATGATAAACATTACTCCGCAACATCAACATGCAGGCGACTGGCAAGATGATAAAAAAGTATTAGTAAGAAATTTACCAGATTTAGTTAAGGCTCTATATACCTACTGGCTGGGCGAACATCGTTATGTGTTAGCGCGCGAGATTCAATCTCTACGTACGCAGCAATGCCCTTGTGGCAGTCATAAATCATACAACAATTGTTGCCAAATCGAATTAGCCCAAGCTAGCCTACATTAGGCTTTTTATGCTTCTGTTCTTCGCTATGCTCTTCTAACCGCATATGCAATTGGTGTAAAACTTCATGTGCCTCTTTTTCAATTTCAGGATTGCCACCAGAATGCAGATTTCTAAATTGACGTCTTTCTTCTTTATCATCGTCTTCTTCATCATCCATTTTTTTTAGTTGTTTGTGCAATTTTTCCAGATGATCATGCTGTTTAGCAAATTCAAATAAATCTTTAACTAGCTTTTCCTTAACAGCATTATTCATATTGTTATTTTTAATGAAATCAAATATTGCAACAACGTAAACGTGCGCTACCATTCCTTTATCAAATTCTTTACTAGTGTCTGGATCGAGCACACCCAAATCAAAATTAACTTTCGCTTTGTAGACTTGATCCATGTGCAGATTGGTATATAATTCCTGAAAATCTTTCCAGCTCCATTGTAATGGCATTATAATTTCCTTTTTAAGTAATAACGTTTATTCCCTACACATGGATTATCATCCAGAGTACCAAACAATTCATAACCATTTTTCTGATAAAAACCTAAAGCTTGAAAATCAAAAGTATCAACTTGCGACAAATGCGAGCCCAACAAACGCGCTGCATCTTCAATCGTATGCAGTAATTGTGATCCATAACCCTTTTTGCGATGTTCCTCACCAACCCATAAAATATCAATTGATAAGCAATTACCCAGCAGCATCTTGCCCGTAATACCGCCAATAATCTTACCGCCATCTTTCATAACATAACCAAGTGAACCCATATTATCACTGGAATGCGGTGGCAAATGTTTTAAATTAAAATCAGTAATTGCCCGCGCAACTGCCATGTAGTCGTTATTAGTGCAATCGAGGATCTTTGCTGCCAATTTATTTTCTCCTTGTATGAGTTAAGGCTAGCAAATTAGGAGGATAACAACAAGTGACCTATTTCAATGTCATCTCGGCCGAATCGTACAAAGTGCGGCGAATTAACCGGGTACTAATAACGCTGGATCCCGGCTACTGCGCCTGCAGGGCAGGCTTGGCCGGGATGACTAAGACAAGCGCGTACTCTCGGGATGACTAAGACAAGCGCGTACTCTGCCGGGATGACTCAGACAAGCGAGTACTCTGCCGGGATGACTAAGACAAGCGCGTACTCTCGAAAGATTGTTCCAAATCTGTGCCCTGTTGCAAGCTTTCAACATGCTGCAAGAAATCATTTAGACTCATTTGATTTATAAATACGAACCCAGCGGCGTTGCGAAGCTCAGGATTAGTGTTCTTTTCAAAGTATTCTGCGCCTAAGACCGTCTTTAAATCGGCTAATTGCTCGCGTTGAATCTTAACGGTCAAAGTTGCAAAATCGCCTTCGAAGAATGGCGATGGGAAGGATGCCATGCGTTGAGTATTAAAGCAGGCAGTAAAAGCACGCTTTTCAGCTGCTAACATAGCCTCAGTTACTGGTACGAAGACGTTAGCTTCTTGCAAGCGGTAACGGAACCAAATATTACGATAGCCCCAAATAGTTAGGTGTTCGTTATTAACTGCTTCCTTGGAGCGTAAAGCCTGGGCGACTAATTGTAAGGCTCTATAATGCGTAATCGGAGGCGCGCTTTGCGGATCATCATCAACAGTCAAAATGTCCGGCTTATATTGATTGTACAATTTAATAAATGGCACAATATCGCTTTCAAAACGTGGAGTCTTTAAAAACTCATCGCCAGTATAAAATTTGGAACGCAAATGAGTAATATTTCCCAACGGGACATTCTTCAGCGACCACAACCGATCCACTTCTGATTCGCGCATCATGCCTTTGAAGAGTTTAATATCTTGAATGTCGGAGTCGCCCGGCTGCTTGCTCGGAAAATATTCATCTTTGAGCCAGCGAATAGTTTGCTTGAGATGTTCAACATTCTTGATTTCATATATAGCCACCAAATGCTTAAGCGCTAACGTAGTATCTAGCATGTTCATCTGCTCGATATCCTGCTTAACATAATAGTTTTTGAATTGATTGATAACACGCTCGTACGATTTATCAAAAATAGAATCTTTTTCTTTATTAATCCACCAATCGCTAGCGCGGTTAATCACTGACAAAATATATTGGTCGGATACGGAATTGAAACCGCTAGTTATATATGCAAAGTGATTTTTATAGCGATAGGTTAAACTTTCTATGAGCGGATAATAGCCTAAAATAATATCATCATGATGTGGCCCAGTATGCAGGATTTTATTGCCTTTGGTATTGGAGATTTTCAGACCACTTTCGATCTTACGAATTAAACCCATCCGCACATCATTCAACATAGCGTGTAACGGCTTGGGTGGATTTTCCATTAGCAAGCGGCCGCGTTTATGATTGTCAAGATCTGCCGCAGTCAGATCTAAAATCGCTTTGCGCTCGGCCTGAGCAATATCAATGATTACTTCAGAAATTAACTCTTGCGTCCAGCCATATTTGCTTTTGATTTGAATATCTTCAGTTCGACGCGCGTTCAACATTACTGCCGTGCCGGAGGTAATATAAAATCTGCTGTTAGGGTATTTTTGTAAGACTGTTGATGGGTATCTTGGATCGATCATATTCTCGACCGCATCGCGTACAAAGGGTGCTTTTGCTTCACCTGCAGCCAGTACAAACATCACGGCGT
>CAYPGU010000144.1:0-4912 GCA_964409995.1 uncultured Legionellaceae bacterium
AAGTTGGAAGCATTCTTATTAGAAAAGCCTGCCAATGCCAAAGCAATTGCGGCAAAGATAGTCGATGCGGCGCGGGCTCGTGAAGCTGCGCGCAAAGCGCGTGAAATGACCAGGCGTAAAAGCGCACTAGATATTGCTGGTTTGCCAGGTAAATTGGCTGATTGCCAAGAGCGTGATCCCGCGAATTGCGAATTATATTTGGTTGAGGGTGATTCCGCGGGTGGATCTGCAAAACAAGCTCGTGATCGCCGTACCCAAGCGATTTTGCCACTAAAAGGTAAGATTTTAAACGTTGAAAAGGCTCGCTTTGATAAGATGCTGCAAAGCGCTGAAGTGGGAACCTTGATTACCGCACTGGGTACTGGTATAGGTCGAGAAGAATATGCTCCAGATAACCTGCGTTATCATCGCGTAATCATCATGACCGACGCGGACGTGGACGGATCACATATCAGAACTCTGTTATTAACCTTCTTTTACCGCCAAATGCCAGAATTGATCGATCGTGGTCATATATATATTGCACAACCACCGTTATATCGCATTCAAAAAGGCAAACAGGTTAATTATGTTAAAGATGATAAAGCTTTAGAAGACTTTTTGACGGAAATAGCTTTGGAAGAGGCGCAATTATTCGTCAATCCACAAGCTCCAGCAATTACTGGTACCAAATTAGCCTCAATTGTAAATCAGTATCGTACACAAATGAGCGTTATCCATCGTTTATCGCGTCGTTACCCGCGCGCGATCTTGGAAGCAATTATTTATGCAGCTCCACTAAACGCGGATAACTTGCAAAACGAAGTGACAATGCAGCAATGGATTAAGACCTTACAGCAAACAGTTGATGTAAGCAATGATAGTGAAGGCATGATTTATAAATTGGCCATCGAACAAAACAAAGAGCACGGTGCGTTCTTGCCAATAATTACTGTCTTGGCGCATGGGGTTGAGTCATATTATTCGTTCCCAATCGAGTTCTTTGCGACCAACGAATATTTAGGTTTGGTCGAACTGGGTCGGGTGTTGCAAGGACTCTTAGAGGCTGGTGCATTTATTGCACGTGCTGAACGTAAACAGCCAATAACTGAATTCAAACAAGCTTTAGAATGGCTGATGAGTGAAGCAAAACGAGGACAACAGATTCAACGCTACAAAGGTTTGGGTGAAATGAACCCAGAACAACTTTGGGAAACCACTATGGACCCAACTGTGCGTCGAATGTTGCGCGTTAAGGTGGAAGATGCGGTGGCGGCAGATGGCATATTTACCTGCTTAATGGGTGACAATGTGGAGAGTCGACGAGATTTTATTGAAGCGAATGCTATGCTGGTGGAGAACTTAGATATATAAGAAGGAACTTGAGATAAATGACTACCGAATTGAAATTAGATCGGCGTTTCTCACCACTTAATCTGTTAATGCTCAGCATTAATGGCATGCTTGGATCAGCTTGGCTGTTTGCACCACTGTACGCAGCCAAGATTGCAGGCAGTGCATCAATCATATCTTGGCTAGTAGGTGGCGTCGCCACTGCAATTATTGCTCTTACCTTTGCTGAGTTGTCAGTATTAATGCCAATTGCTGGTGGTACTGCGCAGATTCCGCAATTAAGTCATGGGGCCTTTACCAGTTTTATTTTGAGTTGGCTGGCTTGGTTGTCTGCTTTAACTATGGCACCGATTGAAGTTCAAGCTGTTTTGCAATACGCCTCGACCTATTTTTCTTCTTTAACCCATATGGTTAATGGTGTGCCTACTTTAACTAATATCGGCTTAGTCTGGGCCACCATATTAATGCTTGGCTTATGTATCGTTAATGTCGCTAGTTTCAAAGGCCTGGTGCGGTTTAATTCATTTTTGTTTTGGTTCAAGGTGATTGTGATCATTTTGGCCGTTATGTATTTGATGAAGGCTAGCTATCACCCCAGTAATTTTAGCGACATGAATAGCGCGTTTACGGTTACAGGCTGGAAAGCAATTTTATCAGCGGTTGCAACTGGCGGTATTGCGTTTGCCTTTACTGGTTTCAAGCATGGTGTAGAGCTGGCGGGTGAAACCACAAAACTCCGTATTGCTATTCCATTAGCGATCGTTGGCTCTGTTATGGGTTGCATGTTGCTATATATGGGATTGCAGATCGCTTTTATTGGAGCCTTAGATCCTGACGCACTAAGCAAAGGTTGGCAAAATGTTAATTTCACAGGCGATGTTGGGCCGTTTGCAGGTCTTGCTGCAGGTTTAGGTTTATTTTGGCTGTTAAAACTATTATACATTGATGCTGCTGTATCACCGCTTGGTGCGGGTTTAATTTATGTTACCTCAACATCCAGAATTTTATATGCAATGAGCAAATTGGGTTTTGTGCCAACATTTTTATCTAAATTAAATATGCAAAAAATGCCATTAAATTCCGTGTTATTAAATTTTGCAATTGGCATGTTTTTGTTTTTACCATTACCAGATTGGCAATCCATGGTTGGCTTCTTGGTTTCCGGTATGGTGTTATCGTATGCAATAGGGCCGGTAGCATTGTTGTGTTTACGTTTAGATCTGCCGCAGCATGAACGAGTATTTAAATTACCGTTTGCGCGCGTATTATGCTTACTAGCGTTTTATTTTTGCACCTTAATCAGCTATTGGACCGGTTGGGATACGCTGTACAAATTAGGCGTTGCGCTAGGAATAGGCGTAATAATATTTGCAATTGCATATTTACGTGGCAAATTGCAGAATAATTTAATGTGGTTTAAATCCGCAATGTGGGTCGTACCATATATCACGGGATTATTGTTAATATCGTATTTGGGAGCCTTTGGCGGCAAAAATATAATTCCATTTGGGTGGGACTTCTTGGTAATCGCAATATTTAGTAGTGTGGTTTTATATTTAGCGATTGTAAGCAGATCTGATTCGATTGATTTGGATTATACGCGGTATTTAGCGTTAGAGGCTCAGCCATAGAATTATGTAAATTTAATGGTAGGATTTTAGGACAGAAAAATATGCAGCGTTGTGCTTGGGTTGGTAAAGACAAACCACATTATGAAAAATATCATGATACTGAGTGGGGTGTGCCAGTACATGATGATCGTAAGCATTTTGAAATGTTGATCTTGGAAGGTGCACAAGCTGGTCTAAATTGGGAAACAATTTTAAAACGGCGCGAGGGATATCGTAAAGCGTTTAAACAATTTGATCCAACTAAGGTGGCGCGCATGAGCGATCTGGAACTTGAAAAAGTTCTATTAGATCCAGGTATAATACGGAATCGATTAAAAGTTTTTTCTACACGCAAAAATGCACAAGTGTTTTTGTCCATACAAAAAGAATTCGGATCATTTGATGCATATGTGTGGGGGTTTGTAAAAGATTTACCACCGCGAAAAGCACGCAAAACAATCCAGGATATTCCAGTCACATCTGCTGAGTCAGATGCGCTATCCAAAGACCTAAAAAAGCGCGGTATGAGTTTTGTTGGTTCAACTATTATGTATGCGTATATGCAGGCCATAGGCATGGTAAATGATCATGTGCATAGTTGCTTTTTAGCGAACCAATAAAAAAGGCCCCAGCAGGGGCCTTTAGAAGAAAATAAGATATTACACGCTGAATGTTCCAATTCCTTTACCAAGGCTCTTTACTGTCTCAGTTGCGCTTTGACTTGGCTTGGCAGTAGTTGAACCGCACGAGGATAGCAAAGATCTAAATGACGCAGCTTTTGCGCATGCTGCATTGTAACCTAGTGTTAGATAGTGCGGAGTATTCCAAATAGAAAAACCTTTGGCTGCATCAATTTCTGCTTTTAATTCATAATCATGCTGAATAGCAGATAATTCTAATGGCTCGCGAGTAGCAAGTGGAATGTATTGCGGTGAAATTCCAAAAATAGTGTGCATAAAATCAACTTCAGTATTAACTTTATAATCTTCAAGTAGATTTAAATAATCAAAGTAACAACGTTCACCTGTTGAAGTCGTTACAAAAACCGGATTACGCATTACTTCGCCAGTAAGGCTGCAACAGAATTTTGGATTAGATTGCATTAGCTGTTTGTTGGCAGGAGAAACACCATTCCAGAAACCGTCCTTATCATTAGCTAACTTGCTCCAAGCGAATTTTGCTTCTTTTTCTGCAAGTATTTGCTGAGCGATTGAGATTTCTTTAAAACGTTTAAATATGGCGGTCTCTAATGCATCGATCAGCGTAATATGCCCCCATACAACAATGCCAGCTACTGGAATAAAAGTACCCCAAAGCAGAGCGGCTGGGCTAATTCCCATAGATAATGCAATAGGGAGGGCTTTAAAAAATAGTGCGAGTGAGGGTTTAGCAATCAGAGTCGGCAACAATGTTAAGGCAAGCGCCAAATAACCTACATAAATAATTCCAAGCTGCAAACGAGAATTAGCTTTGCTGGTAACTGCGTTAAAAAGTGATTCTACACCTGAATGAGCGCTGTTTATAATGTTTTTGATGAATTGCATGATTAGCCCGCGTTTTTATTATTTTAATGAGCCTTTATACCAAATATCGTCCACAAAGTCAACGCAATAACTCAGGAGTGGGCGTTCAGATAAAGCCTGTATTTACACCATACAGTGTGCTAGTTTTATTAGAGGAACAATTAGTATTAAAAAGGAATTTTAGATGTTAAACCTCAGCGGGTCTGCCAAAATTATTGCTTTAGGGCTAATGATCTGTGCACTTAGTATTAGCGCTACGCAATCAACTACCACATCAACTGTGCCACAAACTGTACAAGTAAATCCAGATTTTGCGCCACTTACAGTAGAACAAGTAAATAGTATTGCGGTTGATACTTATATATATGCTTATCCGTTGGTGATTATGGAAATTACTAAAAGAGTCATGACGAATGTGGATAAAGCGGGTGAGAGTGCTGCACCCAT
>CAYPGU010000145.1:0-4846 GCA_964409995.1 uncultured Legionellaceae bacterium
AGGCATCCAACAAAACTCTTTATTCCATCCCCTTGTAAATGTATCTGTGGCATTTCGAAAATTAATTTTTTATATTCATTTGAAATTCGATCCGGGTATTGGTTTGGATCTGGCCTTTTCCCCATATGTAAAACGACATTTATCCCAGCTCCGTGATTTACAATTAGATCGTACCCGAAAGCCTTATTAAAATAATTACTAAATTGCTTTTCTTTAATTTCGTCAGACTCTAACAGATGTATAGGTGATCCAGCCACATCTACTAAATTATTGATCTTTTGTTGAGGACTAGTAATGTTTAATCTTTGCTCTACTCCAGCAAGTAGGCAATATAGTTTAGATGATTCTCTTAATCCTTGATCATTATTTGTAAGCCAACTATTAATAGCATTATTTTCAGGAACATTAATACCTAATGCTCTCAGCAGTATATTACCATTACTATCGGTAATTTTAGATGTGTTTGCATTTAAGAATTCTTTAACATCATCTGTATTCCCGTCTTTTATAAGTTTTAAATCTTCAACAACTAATCTATTAGATTTAGAAGCTCTTAATCCATTTTCAACTATAAAATTAATTTCTCTTAATAAAGAACTTTTTCCTGAATTATTTGGCCCAACAATAACTGTTATCCCTTGCCCAGGAACATTAACTATATTTCCACTATTTAAGGTTATAGATTCGATCCTAAATTTAATACTCATCATTCACCTAAATATCATAATGTTAATCTTTAAACTAATAAGCAGAGATTATACCCAGCTCAAGTCATCAAAATAAAACTCTGTATATTCTGCAAATTCACTTAGTGTAACCAAATCACTAGATTCGGTATCTGCAGATATGACATCAATGCCATCATGTTCATTCATTAAATCAGCAACACGATCTAACACATTTCGTGTTTTTTCTAACTCATCTTCAGTGATGCTAGATTCAACAATAAACAGAATAGCCACCTTATAAACATCGCCTTCAGGCAATTCATCTTCCGTATGTAATCTAACCATAAAGTACTGAATATTATCATGGCCCTTCGCTAAGATTTTTCTCATTCTACTACGACTAGAATTAAATCTAGACACAAAACTATCGGGAAAAGGTCGACGCAGCATTTTTTTAGTAACCCATGACACAATAGCATCTGCTGTTTCTAGAGTGCTATTATATTCAGGGGTTTCTGTAATTAAGATCTCGCGTTTAATTATAAAACGATCCATAGCACGTAACTCAGCCAAATGCTGATCATCAATCTTAATATGTAATTTTTTGTGGCTTTTGGCTTTAGTTAAGCTCCCATCTATCTCTGAAATATAATTTAATTTTATAACCTCAACGTAAGGTTCATCATCTAATGTCGGGGTAGAAATGTCGCATAGCTGAGAAATGAGCATATAATCATCCGCTGGTAACACACCCCCATCTTTGGTAGGAAATGCACTAGAACCATCGGATTTAAGAATAGAACCACGAGTCCAATTATTAGATCGTATTGCCGCTGCTTCGGTGGATAATGCCATATACTACCTTGATTATGCTTTCCTTATTAAGCTGTTCAATACCTTATTTTTACGTTCTTTACTTGCTGTTGCAAACCCAGCATCTTCTAATTTCTGCGACGCTGTGCTGCTCTATCGTTAGCACCAAGTAAAATAAGATTGAGTTTTATAGATAATTCCTTTGCTCGCTCAATTTCTATAACATCAGCAATCAATAAATCATACAGAGATAATTTATCAATCTTTTTATAGAGGTATGAGCCTATTTTAACACCATATTTATTATTCCAAAAAGAGAGTATGTAATATATATCTTCAAGACGAGATAAATTTGCACGTCTAATTTCTGAACCATCTAGCCATTTATATATTGAAGGCCTACCAACTTTTAGTAAATCTGATAATTGAGATATATTTAAACCCACATTATTCATTAGAAATTGTAATTGCTCGATTATACTACGTTGTGGTTCAGTACTTAATGCACTTTTTTTAACATGTGGTTTATCAGTATTATTAACCAATGCTGGGAATATAAAAATGCTACCTGTGCTTGGGGTGTGGTTATATTGCATTTCTTGTAAGAATGCATTTATAAAAGCATCTCTTAATAGCTGATTGCCATTTTTTTGTGTTTTTTCATGTTTCATCTTTGGTAACATATTAACTCCATTCCTTAATAGCGGTATTAGTAACAGCAGATCTAAAGATTGCCTCTATAACATCATGGAGAGTACGAAATTTGCTAGCAATGGCTATATCAGAAAAGTCATCTAGCCTATCAGGTGTTGCGCAGTGATCTATATCTAATACTGTAAATTTGGTATCAGATGATTTTTCAACCTCTTTAAATAGAAGCAGATTATTAGCTGTCATTAAATCAGGAGGCATATACGAATTAATTGGATATTCACTTTTATCATAAAATGTTGATGCTCTTACCCTTACCGCTCCTGCTTTTGTTTTTTGGAATGTCTCAGATTTTGAAATATAAACGTCCTCAATATCCTTTTGACCAGATAAGTTAAACCCAAGGAAATTTTTACTTACATTAGAATCTGAATCCATTATAAAGTTTACATATCGTAAACCCATGTTGCTATAAGTAAACCCATTTACAACTTGATTAAATTTATCTAAGACATCTGTAAACGTTGTTAACAGATCTTCAAAAGTAAGATAATTTGTCGTATGAATAAAAAAGTTATTCTCATCAATAATAATGCCTGTAGTTTGTTCTTTGTCTGAAAAAGACCATTGCTCAATTGGTTTTATTTGAGGTTGATTAGGTGTAAAACTAAATGTCTGTGCTGTTCGCCTTTTGCTTTCCGGAAAGTCTTTGCGAATCAGATCTTGCAGTTCCGGGATATATTTAGCCATAGTCATAATAGATCCTATGCTTACTTGCATAATCACGTAAATCAATGGTGAATTCGTTAGCTTCTTACCCATTTACCTTCCTAAGTACAACCATACACTTAAGTATACACTATAGATTACACGTTTTACATACCTGCAGAAAATATACCTGAAGTTCATATACCTAGGCCGCCCCAATTTCCCTGCCCCATCTACATTGAGAGGTCGATATACGATTGTGGTCTTTCAGGTACATATCGACCTCGGTCGAATCATACCTTACCAATCTGCCAATTTTTAGGAATGGAATACCAGTACCATTTTGACGTTGAGCTTGAAGGGTTCGCGGGGAGACTCTTAAAAGATCAGACAGATCTTTTTCTGTTAATAACATTTACTCTTCCTTAAATTAAACTGGCACTAAAACTAGCCAGTAACAAATTCATATCTACTAAATGCAGCAGCCTTTAAAAGGCATCTACCCAATTCAGTATGGAAAAGTTAAATACATACTATCAAATACTATTCTAATGTTGCAATAGCGATTCTTTACTATGTTATTGTTTGAGATTTAAATGGAAAGTTTAAAACTTTGGGATCATCTACATTAGCTATTGTTGAATTTAAAGCTTTACCATGGCGCTCTAAAGCTTCTCTTGAATCATCTTGCGCAAAGCGCGCATAAATAGCTGTTGTGGCTATACTTGAGTGATTCAATATTTTCCCCACCAGATGTAAGCTACTGCCTGATTGAACCATCCATGAACCTACTGTTCGCCTTAAGTCATGAAGACGAACATCTTCTAGCAATGCTTTCTTTCTAATTCTCACCCATGGCTTTGAAATATTAACAAGATGACAACCAACTTTGCGTCCAGGAAGAATATAATCATTACCTTGGATTTTTGGTATAGAATTTAGCAATTCTATAGCTGCGGTGGTCAATGGAACATAATGAGTATTACCAGATTTATTCTTACCTATACGTAATTCTTTACGCGACCAATTAATGTCTGCCCATTTAGCAGTTAATAACTCTGTCTTTCTTAATCCAGTATACAAGTATAACAATACAGCTTTACGTACATAGATGTTAGGCTCATCTTCTATAATCTGAGCTAATACTTTCAATTCTTCTGGAGTCACCCATCTATCCCTTTTTTCTTCTTTATATTTCTTAATACCTGTGGCAGGATTTTTAAACCCATCTGGCACAAATCCCCATTGAATAGCTAGGACAAACATTTTAGCTAAAAGAGTCAATAGCCTATTTGCTTCATATGGTCGCGTTTCGCCAACCTGGGCATGTAAATTAAACACATCTGATTGTTTAATATTCATGGCTTTCTGGCTACCCCAATTAGGGATAATAAAACGGTCTATGTGACTTTGATCTTTTTTCCAGGATTTCTTATGAGGCTTAGCATGGCGAATTATGTAATCATCACAGAGATCTTTTACAGTTTTTGCTTTATTTACATTTTTACGAACTAACAATGGATCTTTATCATTCTTCACTGCTACAAGATATTCTATTGCTTTAGATCTAGCTTGTTCTAATGTTAGTACTCCATGGTAACCAATCGTAATCAATCGTTTACGACCAGAAATCCTGTAAGATAAAACATAAGCTTTTTTGGTTACGCCACTACTCGTAGGTGGATATATCCTTATTCCAAATCCTGCCAACACATCATCCCATCGAACATCTCGTTGATCATTGATCTTGGCGTATACCATCTTATCGATAGCAAGTTTAGTAAGTTTCATTTTAACCCCACAACAACAAATAAAAAGTCACCAATAAGTCACCAGGAGAGATGGTAAACACAGGTATTTAGCAGTTGAACATAACATTAAAATCCTTTATTTTAAAGGGGTTGAGAGTATGAGTTAGTATTGCGAAGTAGTAGGGCTAAGTGACTGTTAACCACTGGGTCAGCGGTTCGAGTCCGTTCCGGGGAGCCAATCAGAACACCTACCCA
>CAYPGU010000146.1:0-4833 GCA_964409995.1 uncultured Legionellaceae bacterium
CCATAGCTTCATAACAAGCAGTATCACCATGCGGGTGAAATTTACCTAAAACATCACCAACGGTACGGGCAGATTTCTTATGCTTTGCTTGCGCTGATAGACCTAATTCTGACATCGCATATACGATGCGGCGTTGTACCGGTTTTAAACCATCACCAATATGCGGCAAAGCTCGATCTAGAATTACGTACATAGCATAATCTAAATAAGCTTTTTCAGTAAAAACCTTTAATGGTTGGATCTCGACATTATTATCTGCAACTAATTTCATAGTCTTTGCCTTTCAGTTATTCCTTAATTACACGGAGGCTAAATCGCCCTTTGATTCTAACCAATTTTTGCGATCGTTTGCTCTTTTTTTGGCTAATAACATATCTAACATTTGATCGGTAGAAGGATCATCTTCGATTTCCAAACGGACTAAACGCCGTGTGTCTGGCATCATAGTTGTAACACGAAGTTGATCTGGATTCATTTCACCCAAACCTTTAAAGCGTTGCACGTTTGGTTTGCCTTTAATTTTTTCCGCTTGAATTCGGTCTAATATTCCCTGCTTTTCATCTTCGTCCAGCGCGTAATAAACATTTTTACCAATATCAATTCTAAATAGTGGCGGCATGGCTACATATACATGGCCTGCTGCTACCACTGCACGGAAATGCCGCACGAACAATGCACATAACAAAGTTGCAATATGCAAACCATCCGAATCAGCATCGGCTAAGATACAAATCTTGCCATAACGTAATTTTTCTAGCGAGTCTGAGCCCGGATCAACACCAATTGCTACTGCAATATCATGTACTTCTTTGGAAGCTAATACCTGTGATGATTCTACTTCCCAAGTATTTAAGATCTTACCGCGTAATGGCATGATTGCTTGAAACTCACGATCACGCGCCTGTTTCGCCGAACCACCCGCTGAATCGCCCTCAACCAAGAATAATTCACCACGTTTTACATCACTGCATGTACAATCCGCCAATTTACCTGGCAATGCTGGACCTGCAGTGATTTTCTTACGGGTTACTTGCTTATCAGTACGCAAACGTTGCTGGGCTAATTCAATCATGAATTCAGCCAATTGGGTGCCTTCTTGCACGTGCTGGTTTAACCACAGACTAAATGAATCTTTCACCACACCTGAAACAAAGGCTGCTGATTGGCGTGAAGACAAACGCTCTTTAGTTTGCCCAGAAAATTGAGGCTCCTGCATTTTTAGTGACAAAACAAAATGCACGTTGTTGCACACATCCTCCGGAACTAATTTCACACCGCGCGGTAATAAATTGTGCAGTTCACAAAACTCGCGCATTGCTTCCAATAAACCTGTACGTAAACCATTTACATGTGTGCCGCCCTGCGGAGTTGGTACCAAGTTCACATAACTTTCTTGAAATAATTCAGTTTTATCTGGGATCCAAACTACAGCCCAGCCCACTTCTTCATTCTCACCGCGCATATCACCAATAAATGGCTCAGCTGGAAATACTTCCTTGCTGTTAATATGCTCTAACAAATAATGCGGCAAACCATCTTCGTAACACCATTCCAGATTCTCTGGATCTTTGCCTTGTAGATCGTTAAACACAACTACTAAGCCAGGACAAAGCACTGCTTTCGCTTGTAACAATTGCTTTAATTTTTGCGTCAGGATTCTTGGTGAATCAAAATATTTTGGATCTGCCCAAAACTTAACTGTCGTGCCGGTGATCTTAGAATCAATTTTATCCAGTTTTTTAAGTTTATTGACGCGTTCGCCATCAGCAAAATCCATACTCCATTCATAACCATCGCGCCGAATAAGCACTTCTAAGCGTTTCGATAAGGCGTTAACAACTGACACCCCCACCCCATGCAAACCACCGGAGAAGTGATAATCTTTATTCGAAAATTTTGCACCGGAATGCAACCTAGTTAAAATTAATTCAACGCCAGGCAACTTGTGTTCAGGATGAACATCAACTGGCATACCACGGCCATTATCAGAAACTTCAACTGAACCATCCTTATGCAGAGTTACTTCAATCCGCGTTGCAAAACCCGCTATAGCCTCATCGACGCCATTATCAATTACTTCCTGCGCCAAGTGATTGGGGCGTGTGGTATCAGTATACATACCAGGACGTTTACGAACTGGCTCCAGGCCGCTAAGTACTTCAATTGATTCTGCTGTATATTTTCTTGCTGTCATGTAATTACCAATCATTCATACAATTTATGTTGCTGCAAATAGAATATAGCATGACTGCCCATTTAATTTCCTCACGAACGCCGCAAGTACATCCATGTAGGCTCTTATCCGCCATCCATGGCGGATAAAGTCGCTCGTAAATTAAATGGGCAGTCATGTAACCGTTTGCAGCAATATAAACTGTATATCCATTCAAGTAAATTTTTTTAAGAGTGTGTAAATAAAAACGGGGTGAGTTTTTCAACTCACCCCGCTACAGAACTTACTTTCTAACTAAGGCTTAGAAAGAATACAGAGCACCTACAGAAACTGAGGTGTTGCTTTTTAGGAAGTTCTTGTTACCACTTTGGTAACGAACCATGGCACGAGCTGCCCAGTTGTCATCAAAGTTGTACTGAGCACCAAGACCCAATCTATAACCTACTTTAACTTTGTTCAAAGAACTTAGGTTATTGAAAGAGGTGTTAGTTACATCAGCTCTGCTCTTTAATCCGCCGATACCAACAGAACCGATAAGGTCCACTTTGTTGGCAACCGGTAGGTAGCCTAACAAGTCAGCATAAATGTTGCTGATTTTGTTAGAAGCAGTTTGGTTGTTTTGAACGTTAGCTTTAGCATTAGCAATAAGACCAAAACCGATTTCAGCACCGACGTTTTGGTTAAAGCGAGCGCCCAAGAACACGTTGATACCTGGCTTGTTCTTTCTAATTGCAAGTTTGCTTGCAGTGTTAGAAGTCTTGAACTTGTTCAAGTCAGATGTGTTACCATTGTTGTACTTAGTGTAGTTAAGCAAGCTTACTTCACCACCAACGTTGAAACGTGTTTCATCAAACGCACCAGCATTGGCTACGCCAGCTGTTGCAACTAACATTGCGGTAGCAACCGCAGCTATTTTCTTATTTAACATTTTTTCTCCAACCAAAATTGATTAGTTAACTACGAACGGCAAGCATACCCCAATTTTTTTTCAGGGTAAAGCCTAACATAGAAATAAATTTTTCATTACCTAACTAAGATCGATTGACGAAAAAATGTGTCGATTTGCTTTTTGTAATGCCGAGCTTTAATCTTAACACTAAGACAGCTAACCAGAGTTACAATGAATACAGATAGAGAACGATACAATATGGTCGAGCAACAAATACGGCCATGTGGCGTACTCGATAAACATTTGTTAGATCTATTTGCACATTACCCACGTGAAATATTTGTGCCAGACAACTACAAATCTTTAGCTTTTGCAGAAACGCAAATATCTCTAGGCAATGGACAGATTATGTTAGAGCCTAGCTTAGTTGGTAGAATTTTATCGAACTTAAAGCTCACTGGTACAGAACATGTATTAGAAGTAGGAACTGGTTCAGGATATCTAACTGGTTTAATCGCTCTATTATGTAGAAGCTTAACTAGCGTTGAAATAATTCGTCCCTTTGCTGTGCAAGCGAGTAACCGCCTAGCATCTTTGGGTTTTAATAATGTAGAGGTTATGTGCGGCAATGCTACGTCTATACTAAAGAGTAAACAGGCATTTGACGTTGTTGTTCTAACCGGTTCAGTTCCATATTTACCTATGTCACTAACCAATCAAACTAAATGTGGTGGTCGTTTATTCGCTATCACCGGAACTGCCCCAATAATGCACGCCTGTATTTTTACTAGAATTAACGAAGGTGAATGGAATAAAAACTGGCTATTTGAAACGGTAGTGCCGCCATTAAAGGATATAGAATATGTTTCGACCTTTGAGTTTTAAGACTAAGTACAGCTTTTTTGTCTTATGCTTAGTCTGCTCCTTGGCAAACGCAGATGATTTATCATCTACCTACAACCTCGCAGCACAAGTTAATACTACCTTGCTTGAGGCTCAAGAAACTCAATATGCGACCATGGAACTGCTGCCACAAGCGCGCGCGGGGTTATTACCCGTTGTTTCTGGCACTGCCAGCACTACTTATAATTACAATAATAATATTACGATTCTTCCATATAATATTACGGCAATTGGCGCCACCTTAGCTCAACCACTATTTAACATGACCAGCTGGTATCAATACCGACAAGTAGACGATCAAATAAAAGCAGCCGTGGCCAGTTACGAAGAGGCTAAACAAGCCTTAATGTTACAGGTTGCCACGCAATACTTTGACATTCTAAAAGCTTTAGATGACTTAATTTTCGCGCGCTCGGAACGAATTGCTTTTGCCCGCGCACTAGAAGAAACTCATCAAAAATTTAATGCCGGTGTGATAGCAATTACTGATGTTAACGAAGCACAGGCTAAATATGATACTGCTCGCGCGCAAGAAATAGCTGCCGAATACGAATTATCCAATCAAAAGGAAAGGATGGGCGAAATTACTGGTGTGCCAGCTAAAGATATTAGCATTTTAAAATACAATATAAATTTGCAGCGACCACAACCAGACAATATGGATTATTGGGTCGATCTGGCCAAAAAACAAAACTACGGTTTGCAATCTGATCGCTTTAATGCCAGCTCAGCAAAAAAGAATATTGATATCCAACGTTCTGGACATTATCCAACTATAATCGCAAATGGAAGTGTATCTAAGGGGAAATCAACACCACCTTTTCAAGTAAAGGCGGAAACGAACACGATTGGACTTACATTAACATTA
>CAYPGU010000147.1:0-4802 GCA_964409995.1 uncultured Legionellaceae bacterium
TACCTTGCGCCATTTGCGGTAACCAATGTTGTTTTTGCTCTTCGGTACCAAAGCTTAAGATGGGATACATGCATAGAGAACTTTGCACGGAAACAAAACTGCGAATACTACTATCACCGTATTCTAATTCTTGACAAACTAAGCCATAACTAACATATCCTGCATCGGCACCAGAATATTTACTTGGCAGTGTCATGCCAAATAAACCTAGAGCCGCCAATTCTGGAATTAAATCATGAGAAAAAACAGCCTGCTCAAATGCATGCGCCATTTTAGGAATAATCTTAGCATGTACAAATTTATGTACGCTATCGCGAATCATCTTCTCTTCTGCAGAGTACTCATTATCTAATAGTAAAAAATCTTCCATGCTTTAACCTCTGCCTGTGTTTATTTCCTGACGCAACTGCGTGATCGCTTGAGAGTATTCTTTGTTTGGTGCACCAAAGATCGCAAAACCAGCAACAAAAGTATCAACTCCAGCTGCTGCAATCGAAGCAATATTATCCTTATTCACCCCACCATCTATTTGCAAACGAGTGCCATCATTCCAACTATCTAATATTTGTCGCGCTTGTTTAGCTTTATCTAAAACATGCGGCATAAATTTTTGTCCACCAAAGCCTGGGTTCACCGACATTAATAGCACCATATCAATTTTACCACGTAATGTAGGTAAAATATCTAAATCAACTGCCGGGTTAAAAACTATACCTACTTTGCAATTATTGTGTTTAATTAAATCTATTGTTTGGAATAAATCATCAGTCGTATCAGGATGGATACTAATCGAAGTAGCGCCAGCCGCAGCAAAAGCTGGGATCAATGTATCTACAGGTTTGATCATGAGATGAACATCAATTGGCGCTTTAATTCCATAGGTACGTAAAGATTTGCATACATCTGCGCCAAAGGTTAGATTAGGCACGTAATGGTTATCCATTACATCGAAATGAATCCAATCTGCACCAGCCGCTAAAACTGATGTTACATCCTCACCTAAGCGCGAAAAATCTGCGGACAAAATAGAAGGCGCTAAAACTGCTGTTTGCATACTAAAACCAATACCCTAATATAAGTAAATGTATATTTAAACCCTGATTCACTTGAGCCAAATATGCATTTGAATAATGTAAAACTCTATATCCAATTTCAAATTGTTGCTTCTTGCCAAATAACGCACCAATACCAAAGCGATCCTCGAAGAGTAAATTAGAACCTAAATTACGTGTGGCAATTTCATCTTTAGAAAAATACGCTAAGCCAATACCTAAATCCAAGTACCATTGCAATATATACTTAGGATAAAACCGTAACACTGGCGATACAGAAACAACCTCAACATGGTCATTGCTTGGTTCGCTAAAGGTATGATTACTGTTAATCTTCATACCAGCTAGTTCAAAATAACCGCGCAGTTGATAACGATCGTTCAAGCAAAACGACCACTCATGTTGCAAATTTGCTCTATAAGCATCAACCCCACGCGTGCCATGTCCGGCAGCAACCGAAATCGCATTGCGTCCGCTTACGATATTGCTTCCAATTACGACTAAAGTTACGATTATACAACCTATTAGGCGTTGTATCA
This sequence comes from uncultured Legionellaceae bacterium, assembly GCA_964409995.1. Classification (GTDB taxonomy): domain Bacteria; phylum Pseudomonadota; class Gammaproteobacteria; order UBA6186; family Azoamicaceae; genus JAGVLG01. The sequence goes on from CAYPGU010000147.1 coordinate 1,592, forward strand.
TCCACGACTCCGCACAATTAAATCATACGCTACAGTAATCTGTTGTGTTTTTTCTTTTGCAATTTCCATCATTTCTGGTGGTAATCCTTTTGCCACTAATTTGTCAGGATGATACTTACTCACCATTTTACGGTAAGCCGACTTGATAGTTTTAATATTATCTGTAGCCGAAACTCCTAATAAACGATATGCAGCAGCCAAGTTATCGTTCTGCTGCGTACTCTGGTAATTATAGTTATAATTTGAACGTTTTTGTTGTTGTGATTGCCATTGCTGTTGTTGATGTTGATGTTGATATGGATTATATCCATAAAAATTTAATTGCTCATCTAACTCTGCCAGTTGTATACCTAATCTACCACAAATATAGACTAATCTGCCACGCTGTGATTCGCGCAAGATATTATCTGCCATAGCAGTTTTGACCAATATTTCTAAAAAATATTTACGCAGGTCTTTGTAACGACCACACACTGCACTAAATTTACGTAATGCAGCCGTTGCATTAAAATTAGCCGATTTTCCCTCGTTAAAATAATTTATCGCCACTAAGGTTTGGCGTTTATTCAAATTAAAATAATTTAGCATTACATCTCGTGCTACTTGAATCTCATTCTCAGAGACAACACCATCAGCTTTAGAAACGTAACCCATGATTTGAAATACAGTTTTAAAAAACACCATCCGCACTTCAGCTGTGTGCGATGGCATGCGCATGACACTGCGAAACCCATTATCAAAAATTTGACCAAACACTAAGCCCAAAATTATTCCAACCGGACCATACAATGCTAAGCCTAGAATTGCACCAACAACTTTGCCCCATATTATCATGCTGTATTATTTACCAAGGCTAAATCAGCCGGGGTACCAATATTATGCCAAACTCCAGAATAATATTGTCCAGTTATCAAATCGTTACTGATATGTTGCCGTAATAATTGAGCAAGTGGAAAAGCTCCCTGCGGTGCGTGCGCAAAAAATTCAGGTCTATAAATACCAATATTTGCGTAAGTAAAGGTTGGAGTAGCAGAACATTTTAGTTTAATTTTGCCCTTATCTAAACTAAAATCTCCTTCCGGATGATAAGATGGATTATCGACCATTACTAAATGAGCCAATCCATTTGGAAATAATGGTAAGGTATGTAAAGGAAAATCTGTTAAAACATCTGCGCTTAATACTAGGAACGGCTCAGTGCCAAAAAATGGTAAAGCTTTAAAAATTCCACCACCCGTATCCAATAATTTATCTTCCACCGAATATTCAATTTTTAGCCCAAAACGCGAACCCGGTCCAATTAGCTGAATAATTTGCTCGCCTAAATAATGTGTATTAATCATCACCTCAGTTACCCCTGCTTTGGCTAAGGCCTGCAGATGATAGATAATCAGTGGTTGGCCGTTTACTGTTAACAATGGCTTGGGGGTAGAGTTGGTAAGTGGCCGCATTCTCTCACCTTTGCCTGCGGCTAAAATCATTGCTTTCATGAATTTCCTGTATAAATATATACTCTTATATACACTATAATACTAGTTTTACTTGTTATTTCAAGGGTAAAACCCACAGCTACAAGCTTTGAATATCTATACTGAATAGTATATAGAAGCTAAATTAAGCTAGGAAAAGCCCCATGATAAATACAGCTCGAGCTTACTTAAAAACCGAAGGCAAAACAACTTATAGAGATTGTGATATTTCATATTATACATACAGTATGTTCGATAGCCCTAATTCGTACCGAGTGAATGTAAATGTGAGCATACAATTCGCGCAAAACTATGCAACGAAAAGCTTGGCTTTGGATGATTCATTTGATAAAGAAAATGAAGCTATCAATTTTGGTATTGAACAGGGCAAAAAATTTATCGACCGCGCTTATGAACAAGGCAAAGTTAGTGTAGTCAAGCCTGATATGCAAGATAAATCTAAAAATGATCGTTCTAAAGTCTTAGACAAACCAAAAATTGAAAAAAAATAGTTACCTAAGCGGCAGTACGTATACGTAAACAAATAAACACAACCATACCACATCAACGAAATGCCAATACCAGGCTGTAGCTTCAAATGCAAAATTATGTTGCGGTGTAAAAGCACCGCGCATGCAACGTACCAACATCGTAATTAACATGATCGCACCAATAGTTACGTGCGCCCCATGAAATCCAGTTAGCATAAAGAATGTTGTGCCATAAATGCCTGAACTTAATTTCAAGCCCATTTCGGTATAAGCTTCATGATATTCATATGCTTGCAAGCATAAAAACGACACACCTAACAGTATCGTTGCAAATAACATCCCATTTAGAAGTTTGCGTTTATTCAATAATAAGGCATGATGCGCAATTGTAATTGTCACGCTAGAAGCAAGTAAAACCATTGTATTTATCAACGGTAAACCAAATGCACCCATGGCTTTTTCTGGGCCCTTGAATGCTTCTGGATTAGGATTTTTTAATAATGGCCACTCTGCTACAAAATTTGGCCACAAGAATTGATGGGTGCCAGCCTTAATAGATGCACCTTCACCACCTAACCATGGCACCGAATAGTTGCGTGCATAATATAGCGCACCAAAAAATCCTGCGAAAAACATTACTTCTGAAAAAATAAACCAAAACATTCCCCAACGAAAGGTTCGATCATTCTGTGCGGTATACAAGTTACTTTGACTTTCATCAATTACTGTGCCAAACCAGCCAACCATCATATAAATAATTGCAAAGATACCAATGCTTAAAATATATGGGCCATACGGATCACCATGAAAACATGTTGCAGCTCCGACCGCCATAAAGCCCAAGCCAATCGATGCAATAATTGGCCATTTACTTGGCTGTGGTAGAAAGTATGGTTGTGGTTCTGACATGGGCTACTCCTTAGCACTCGGCTTTTTGGATGTATCAAAAATAGTGTAGGCTAAAGTTACTCGTTGCACATCTTTTGGAAACGCTGGATCCAAATAAAAACGCAAATTCAAATGTGCGCTTTCGCCCGGACCAAGCTTTTGACTATTAAAACAAAAACATTCAACTTTTTTGAAATATTTACTCACTTTTGATGGTGAAATGCTTGGGATTGCTTGCGCACGCATCGTGACATTCGTAGTATTTCGCGCATAGTATGCAGTCGCGGCTAATTCACCAGGATGCACTACTAAGCTAGTATGCTTCGGTCTAAACTCCCACGGCATGTCCTGATTATGACTTAC
>CAYPGU010000148.1:0-4705 GCA_964409995.1 uncultured Legionellaceae bacterium
TTGCGATCCGTAAGACAATTTGTTTAGTGGAAAGTGGGCTTTGGTTCATTTAAGCCCTTATCGTCACTAGGAGTTTGCAGAATTTTGCTATTTAAGGCTTTGGTTTTGCTATTTAATAATTGAATGCCATCCATTTCTAAAACTCGTTTCAATAAAACCAAATAGTTGTGTTCAAGTCTAGCAAGACGATCGCCAAGATCATGCGATACCGGTTTGGCAGTTACAGGAACTTCACGGTGTTTAGATTTCATCAAAATACGTAATTTATGGAGTAACTTCATTACCTTGCTTCTCTTACTTGATTGAGCCGACAGGATATCATAAAAGGACTGTCAAGTAAAGTGGTTAGCTTACTTTCTTTGTGTTATAGGTGTAATTCACCCTGTTTCAATGGTAGAGCGGCGCAAAAACCTAGTTGTGCGTCGTTGTCGTTTCTCTGGGGGCGGCATGTAATTAGACGTAGCTAAGTCTGTGTGATGCGGTGGTATCAATTCTTCAAATAATGGATTGTTTTCATCGATACTACGTCGCCTAGTTAATAATCGTTTAATGATTAAAAACCGTTTTTGTTTACCTTGTTGTATTACTAAATTTGCGCCGACTTCAATTTCTCTGCTGGGGAGAGTTTTTTGTCCATCATAGAAAACTTTACCCTGTTCGATGGCAGCTCGAGCTAGCGCCAGAGTTTTAAAACAACGGGCGGCCCATAACCATTTGTCGAGGCGAACGATAAAGACCTTTTCTTGGGCATATTGATCATCATAAGTTGTAATACTTACAATGGGTGCTTCCTGCGTGCTATCTCGTTCGACTTCGAAGAGTAGCGATGTTTTATGTTCCATGCTTCTAGGCATTGCTCATATTTACCTAATGGCAAATCATACCTGAATAAAAAAATTAGATCTATTAAATTATTCAACTCAATTTTCTGTTAAGAATCGAAAATCATGAAAGCTGTGGATAACTTTTTAGTTATCGATTTAATTATAAGCGAATAGATTCATGATTGGTCGACATATATTGTGCCAACTATATCTGGTCGTTGTTCCAACTTGTGGATAACTCTGTGGAGAAATATTTTATAACCTGTGATTAGATTGTGAAAAATTCTGATTGAATGAAATTGAAATGGACGTTGTAAAAGATAACATCTTGATTTTAAAGCAAATTTTATACTTATTGAGGTAGCTTTTGTTAGAAATTAAAACAAAAAGCCAACTATGGGTGTTTTTTTGATCCTTTAGCGTTATGTGTATAAGTTTGTTTTACGAATTTTCCAAAGGAGCTAGCTTTTGGCATATAACAAAGTAAGAACAATTGTAGTTCTTAAGTAAACCGCTTGGCTAGGTGGGTCAGCCTGTGGATAACTATGTGTATAAAATGTCTTGATATTGATTGGCGCAACGAAAGAATGGGTTTTGGCTTACATTAAGCAGGCGTAGCGCCGTAATCCCAAGGATGGTAAATACGGCGCTAGAAGATGGTGGTCTGTTAAACAATCCCTACTGCTTTGTTCAACCATTTTACGACGTAACGGAAGATTACTCCGTAAATGATCGGCAGCGCAATCAAAGGTAAGTATTGGAATCCATGCATATCGCCAAAAACCATCGTCGGTACATGCAATACAAATACACCTAGCACTGCTACCACAAAGCCTAAGCAAGCTCCGGTTGTCCACAATCCGGCATCAAGGTTTTTTACTGATGTTCCATCGCTTAAGCGAACAAACAGCATATTAGCTAGACCAAATACAATAGGTATGTACATGGGCACAAATTGCAGGGAATGGATTTTCATGGAAGGGTATTCCAGAATGAATAACATGGTATAAGCAAGCGGTAAGAACACAGCTGGAAAGCCCACACCAGCTAGAAATGCTTTCACTAATTTTTTAGAAGTCATGGTCATCTCCACACTAGATTAATGATAGCAGTATAGTTCATTGGCTTGAAATATTATCAAAAAGGCTAGATATTTAACTAGCCTTTTACCTGTTTTTACTGGATGAATTGCCTGTCATATATTTGACATTGATTGCCAATTCACCACCTAGCGCAGTCCTAGTTTTTGCTCCAACAATAATGGTTCGCTCAACTCTGGTGCAACTTGATTGTATTTTGGTTGCGTATTATTGCAAGAGAACAACATGGTTTTTAATTTGAAGCCAAAGGTTTTTGTGGTTTCTTCTTCATTTTTCGGCTCTTGCATGTGACATAACTTGTCTAGGTTTTGTTTTAACAAGGCATTAACAAGCTCTTTAAATTCATCAAATATATCAAGCTGCTGTTTATCTATAAATTGCAAAATAGTTATGTATTGACAAATTTGCATACTCAACATAAATGGCAAGTATGCTTTATCCTGTATGTTCTTTTTTGCTGCTGCAGGTGCAATCGCGGCCAATTTTATTTGCGCTAATTCAAAACTTTTGCGATTAAATGCATCAACAACTCTTTCTACATAGCCATTCCAGTCATCGTGAAAGCAAATTTTCTTTTTAAGTTTAGTGATAAGTGCGCAGCGTTGTTTAAAATCAGAATGAGTAAATACTGAATCGGGGCATCCAGCTTGGCGCAGATTTATTTTAAGCACTAATAGAGTTAAAGTGTCATTCTTATTAATGCTGCTAATTAATTCATCATCACTGGGTAAATATTTAAGTACCAGTGCCAATTCTTGAGTGGCGCAACGAGTAATATTATTAGCTCGTAAAAAATTGTTTAGATACGTAACCACTAATTCTGCGTTGGTCTCGTCTGGCTGGATATAATGTTGGCAATAATTAAGCTTAAACGCGTTGTAGATTGTTTGAAGTTCTTGCTCAGAGTTAAGATTTACAGTGGAAAGATTAATATCTGCAAAAAATTTCATGATTACCCCGAATAATAAATTAAAAAATCAGGGGTAAGACAAGATTTTTGCAGAAAAGTTCACACTGCTGTTATAAGCAGAAGCTTGGAGCTAATGGTTACTTTGCGTTTAAAATAAAGTTAAAGCTTTGTTTTTTTCCTGCTCCGTAGTCCGAGACTCCAAAACTATAGCTTGCGGCGGATCATCCGTTGATGCTGCATAATCTGGTGCATATGTGGCATCTTGGATTGGTAGCGTATGCCGATTGCTTCTAAAGCTAAAGGTTAGTGCTACAGGTATTGCCAATTTAGCTTTGGGCGCGCAGACTTCTTCTGTATCAATGAATTTTTCTTTAAGAACATCTTTATAAATTGCCAAAAAACTAATTAATACTAAGGTTGGGACGAATATCACAGGTAACCATGTGGCCAAACTTTGTTGATAATCAGCTTCAGCTTCTTGGTAGATCGCCAGCTTGCCATCTCTAAAAGTCGCGGCAGCATTCAGGATTTGCAGGGTGCGATTAATTTCATCACGTAGTGCGGGTAATGTTTGTGTTGTTTCAGCAATTATGTTTGAATAATACTCAGTTTGTTTCAAATTACGTTTCAGTTCGGCGCATTGGCGCATAATTATCTGCAACAACATAGCTGCTATATCATCAAAATTGGTTGCGCCACTGTTTATTTCTTCTGCAATCGGCCGTTTGGTGCTATCAATCGTGATATCTATGTCTGCGCTAGAAGAATAGATCTTTGTTTGCTCTTCATTATATTTGTCTTTTAGTATCATCCCAGTGTCTGATTTTAGCCAGGTCCTGGAAGCAACATGCATGCTGTGCTCATACAAGCCACATCCCATTTGCACTTCAGATCCAGCGCCAGAGACAAGTGTCCCATAATGGCTATATGTAATGCCATTGACAGTATAATATACGGTGCGTCTCTTTTGTTTGCGTACGGTTTTACAGACGGAATTGCCATAGGAATCAGTGCTGCATTCGCGCACATCATCATAGTAATACTCGGTATACGAATCTCTGCGTTGTGAGGTACTAACATCGGTGGGCTTATATGCGATTTTAAAGCCATAATAGCTTTCTATTTGTTGATTTTGTCGCGTTGTGGAGTTTGCTGGCAAACAATAAATGTTTAATTGCTCAGCAAAAGAGCTATATTGTTTGATATAGCAACCAGCATCGTTGATTGTAGATTGTGCAAAATCTAATCGATGTTGACTGGCAAGATAGTCGTCGTTAGCGATTTTCCACTTAGCTTGGGCAGCATCTAGGACGTTATTTGCATTGCGTGCCACAGTTGCGTGATGCGACATCTCAATACTGCCATGGATAACTGCCCAGGTTGCATAAACCAATGTTACACATTTTCCTGTTGCATAATAAGATATGCGCATCTACAACCCCTAATTATTGGTGTGAAATTAGATCTTATCTGATACGAATTCTGATTAATAGATGTTTATAGACTGGATATAAACACAAATTTAATACTTACTTGTGTAGAAAGAGACTAAACTAAACTCAAAATGGGGGCTTTATGAATAAACCAGAACCGACTCATCCACCGGAAAATCCGAAACAACAGCGGATTGGGCGTAACGATACCGACTATGACGCGGCTACACAAAAAACTAATCCAAAAAAATATCAGCCTGTTGATAAAGAAAAAACTAATAAAGAAGAGCCGCATCATCCGAATTATCCGGAAACACAACCGAATGAACCGACGAAAACAGATAAGGAAGTAACCGATTTGGAAGGCTTCAATCGCCCGTTTAATGAGCCAAGGGAACGGGAAAGTAAATGAGTGCACATGGTGGCCAGAGACGGGAT
>CAYPGU010000149.1:0-4668 GCA_964409995.1 uncultured Legionellaceae bacterium
CTATATATATTATGCAATTTTTGCGGTATCTAAAAGCTTCACAAAACATGAAATTTAAAGCCTTATATGATCAAATTGTTGTTAAATTTCAAGAGTTTCTAAGCAGCCAAGAATTATCATGGGATTTTTATCATTATATGTTAGATATTCCTGGCATCAATCAAACTATTTCTTATGCGGATCTTTTTAAAAGAGCTGTAATCTCTTTGAATAAGTTACCACTTGTAAATGTTACTTATGCTCAGTCAATATTTACAATATGCACAAAATTACTGCAGACGCATCATATTACCAATGCACAAATGGAGCAAATAATAAGTGACAGCCAGTCAATTTTTATAGCTAAGGTTGATTCGTACCAAATAAAGAATTGGTCAGACATTAACAGTCTTGTACATTCGTTAGGCATATATAATCCTGAAGCTGGGTTTCTTATCCCTATTTTTTCTGCTATGTTAGAAAAAATGGCAACAGTTCCTTTGCAATCTTTGTCGCGTGATGGATATAACGATTACGCTCTTCAGACATTAAAAACGGTTATTCAACAATTACCGAGTAAAAAATTATGCAGCTCAGAATTAGCCGATAGGGTGCTGGTTCATTTTCAGTCAGTTGAACCAAGATTGAGATAAGATCGCATTATTTTAATTATTGGTTTAATTTACCAACCAGTCGGGTAAATGTCGAGGGAGATTACCCTAATTAACATTGTTTTTTGACCAAACATTGACCATAATCTCATGCGAATATTTCTAGATAGCCATGAACAAGTGCATGGCAACATATATTCTTATCCATTGTATGCAATTTCATTAAGGATTGATTTTAAAATTTGAGAATCTATTTTTAAATAAACTTCGCTACTGCTTCATTCAATTCATTTACCGCATCAATTGAAATCTGTAGATTAGATTTTTCTTGCGCAGATAATTGCACTTGAATAATTTCTTCAACACCATTAGAGCCAATCTTGGCTGGCACACCAACGAACATACTTTCCGTAACTCCATATTCGCCTTTGGTAAGTTTGGCTGCACATGGATAGATATTTTTCTTATCTAATAAATAGCTCTCGGCCATTTTGATCGCTGAAGATGCCGGAGCGTAAAATGCTGAACCGGTTTGTAACAACTCAACAATTTCACCCCCACCTTTGCGCGTGCGGCTAACAATTTCATCTAAACGTTGTTGAGTGATTTTGCCACCGGCTACTAGTTTATTTAGAGTAACACCACCGATATTGCTCAATTCAATTAACGGCACCATCGAATCGCCATGTCCGCCAAGTACATAAGCTTGTACCTGTTCAACTGATACGCCAAATTCCCAAGCCAAAAAAGTTCTAAAGCGTGCGGAATCTAATACGCCAGCCATACCAACTATTTTTTGATCAGAAATTCCAGAAAATTTTTGTAACACGCCGACCATCACATCAAGTGGATTGGTAATACAAATTACAAATGCGTTGGGGCAATAAGTCTTGATCCCATCACCAACTGCTTTCATAACCTTGGCGTTGGTTTCTAATAGATCATCACGGCTCATACCTGGTTTGCGGGGTAGACCTGCGGTTACAATTGCAACATCGGCGTCTTTGATATCCTTGTAATCACTAGTGCCGGTTATGGTCAGATCGACACTTTCAACCGGGCCACATTGGGCCAAATCCAGAGCTTTGCCTTTGGCTACGCCTTGGTTGATATCATATAAAACAACATCACCAAGACGTTTTAATAGGATTAGATGGGCTAAAGTTCCACCAATATTACCCGCGCCAATTAAAGCAATTTTTTTACGTGCCATATCCATTCCCCATCAATCAATTAGTTACCTAATCAATATAGCTCACTCTTCAAATGCCGGGGTATTTTCTATAATTGGATAATGTTGTGGATATCCAAGTTTGGCAACCTTCGTCTCAATCGCCGCACGTGCAATAGCCGGTGGCACCACTTTAATTAAGCGTGGATCTTGTGGCTTAGGGATAATATATTGTGGCCCGAATTCTAGTTTAGTTGTATTGTGACACGCCTCTAAAACTTCGCGCGGCACAGATTGGTGTGCCAAAGTACGAATAGCATGCACAGCTGCAATTAACATTTCTTGATTAATGGTTGTTGCGCGCACATCTAAAGCACCACGAAACATATAAGGGAAACACAATACGTTATTAATTTGATTTGGAAAATCACTACGTCCAGTCGCTAAGATCAAATCATCACGTACAGCTAAAGCAACTTCTGGATGAATTTCAGGATCTGGATTAGATAATGCAAACACAATTGGCTTTGGTGCCATGGAACGTAACATATCTGCCGTCAGCAAATTCGCACCAGAAACCCCAACAAAAACATCAGCATCTTTGATCGCTTCTTCTAAAGTGTGCTGATTGGTTTCAATCGCAAAAGCAAACTTGTATGCATTTAAATCTTTACGTCCAGTATGAATCACTCCTTGCGTATCTATCATATAAATATGATCTTTACGTACGCCAAGAGCAATTAATAAGCGCATGGTAGCAATACCTGCAGCACCTGCACCTAGACAAACTAATTTAATTTCAGAGATTTTCTTGCCTTGTAATTGCAGAGCATTTAATAGCCCAGCAGCAACTACAACAGCAGTACCATGTTGATCATCATGAAAAACAGGAATGTTTAGACGTTCAATTAATGCACGCTCGATTTCAAAACATTGTGGAGCTTTGATATCTTCAAGATTGATCCCACCAAAAGTTGGCGCAATATGCGCCACCGTATCAATAAATGCTTCTGGGCTGCCAGCTTCAACTTCGATATCAAATACATCAACACCAGCAAAACGTTTAAACAAAACGCCTTTGCCTTCCATTACTGGCTTACTCGCCAATGCGCCTAGATTGCCTAACCCCAAAATAGCAGTACCATCAGAAATCACTGCGACTAGATTACCCTTAGCAGTGAAGCGATATGCATTTTCTGGATCCTGCGCGATAGCGCGGACTGGTTCAGCTACACCAGGGGAATAAGCTAGGGCTAAATCTTTTTGGGTTTCAGTAGGCTTGGTGATATTGATCCCTATTTTACCAGGCTTAGGGAACTCGTGATAATCTAGAGCAGCCTGTTTCATATTTTCAAACATGGATTCCTCTCTATGATAAATTGATGGAATTTAAAAAGGCGCAGATTCTGCGCCTTTTCAATTCGAATAGGGGTTTATTTCTTGCCCTTTTTTTCAGTCTCAACCGGTGCTTCAACAGGCTTTGCTTGGCCTAATTTGCTGAAACGACGGTGGAAGCTATCAACCATACCAGCGGTATCGATAACTTTCTGTTTACCGGTATAGTAAGGATGGCAGTTACTGCATACTTCAATACTTAAAGTATCGCTATCTAGCGCCGAGCCGGTTTCAAATTCATGACCGCAAGAGCACTTAACTGTAATCCTATGATAATCTGGGTGAATATCAGCCTTCATAGTTAGAACCTCTACTTAATAATCATATTCTCGAGGCAGGTGCGCCTCAGAGGGGGTATGATAACTGAGTATCCAGGCTATCGCAAGTCTAGAAATGGCCTTTTTGGTAATTTACCGGAGATTTATGACTCGCTCCAGTTGTCAGGCTCGCCCTCAGCCCAATTAGATACGTGATCCGGGGCTTTTACATGCGATTGGCAATCCCATGGAAAATAACCAGTAGCTTGATCATGCACATCTTTGGCTGCAGCATCTGCATCATCATATTCACCGAGCTCATCATTATTTACACCAAGTAAATATTTATGTGTTGCAGGTGATTCGATTACCCAAAATGTTCCTTGCTTTGTCCTTAAGTGCCACATATGTACCTCTTTTAAAAAATTACAAACGTGTAGAGTCCCTTATTCTTATTATCGTAATAAAATGAAGTAAAAAGCAAAGTTTTTTTGTAAAAAAATTCTAATGGACAAAGTCGCACACTAACAACAGCGAATTACTCTTCACAACTGCATAGTATTTTCGATTTATAATTGATTAGGGAGTACCCACCTTACTAGATAACGGATAAAGCTCTGTATAAGGTAGCAGCACAGTAAACATATACAATTTATAAATCTTCTTACTAGTACGTGAAACAGTTTGCCCAAATACTGAGAAGGTCTGGGTTTTGCTTGTGGTACGCACATCATCACGTGTATGAACTAAGAATGCAAAACGTACTGCATAGACTCGATTTCTATTTTGCACATCCGCACCTAAGGCCCAGCGATCAATGAAGCCCCTTCCAGTTAAATCCTCACCATACCTAACCCAAGCTTGATCGTACAAAGCATAAGGTATCAAGGGCGTGCCCATAACCGTGCCATCAGTATACGTATAGTTAGTCCCGTCATTCTGCCTTTCACAAAAATAGGTAGTCGTAGCAGCGTCGGTGCTGGTTACACTACGTGAATATAGTCTCACCATGGTTGCAACATTAACAACACCATAAAGATCATCACAAGCACGGATCTTACCACCAGAAGCGCCATGAAATTTCACCCAAATTTTGTCGTTGTAATCAGAGCCATTTGCAGTTACAAACACGCTTTCACCAGGGAAATAACTCGCTACAACTCCAGCAGGATTATTTGCATTAGGCAGACCAGTATCATATGTGGCGCCTGTCGGGCCAGTTAATGTATTAGTAAATGTAGGAAATGCTGTGGTG
>CAYPGU010000150.1:0-4531 GCA_964409995.1 uncultured Legionellaceae bacterium
TGCAGTTTAGTCAAGGCTTTATTTATATTTGGTAAAAGTTGACGAACACGTTGTTGTACAGACAAATTATGTCCATTATTCACGTACCAATCGGATTTATCAGCTAGTAATGCAGAGGCTAACTGCTGATTATCGCGCGACATTTGTTGTAAAGTGGCAAATACTTGCTCAGCTAATTTTGTCAGCGCTTGCATTGCTTGATGAGTTGGATCGAAACCTCTATTATCTATTAAGTATTGCATAATTAGTTTTACTGTACCAAATTGCATCAAGGTTTTATCTAATTCAGATTCAACAGGAGTAATTGGTTTGCGTAGCGTGGTATTTGTTTTAACAGCCGCTGCAGCGAATATTTGTGCTATATCCGCATCAGATTTTAAATCTGCAATATAGTCTTGATGGGTTTGGAAGAAACCAACCGGAGTAAAAGGAACATATTCAGTTTGTGTTGGTAGATTGTCGGCTAAAACTTGGAAGTAATTATATGGCATAGGGCCTTCGTTACCATAAGCCTCATTGCTTGCAACTACACTTAATGCTGGTGCTGTGTTATTGGTTGCTATAACGCTTTGCGCTGCCGCCGAAAAGGCTAAGAATGCCACGCCTAGATTACCAATCTTCATATACAAACCCCTTTTTAATGCTTATACACTTAACACAGCCAAATTGAGTTAGCATTGTTACATAAGAGCGGTTTAAAGTCAATATTATTGGAACAACATTCGGTCAACAGATTTAGTTCTTTCCAAGCGCGGGGATGACCCGTTTGCGTTACGCGGGGGAGTTCCGTGCGTGGTAAGCCTATTCGCCACATCTGCAGCAAAATGCTCCTGTTCATCTACGGCCTTTCGATGGGTTGGCGAAGGCGGCGCAGATCTAACCTGGAGCGGTGGGGAAAAAACCACAGGTTTTGGTGATGATGGTGGGGATGCACAATAATTCGCATAATGTAATAATTTTGAATCAAAAATTGCGAAGTACCCTGCAGTGAACCATTCATTTGATCTGGTCAGTCTATGATTAAGATCAAAAGGAACAGCATATTTAAGATCTAAAGTTAAGGCATCACCAAATATGCCTACATAAGATTTGTTTTCATGCATTTGCAGAATTTTTTCACCCAGTGTAGTGTTTTGCCAATCATCGATTAATATTGCATTTAAGGCTTGATTAAATTCCAAACTGTTCAAAGCCTTAAATGGGAATTTGCAGACTGTCTTTTTGACTATTGCATGCAACATTGCAGCCTGATAAACACCGATTGCAAATGAGGTGCAGCGTAAACCTTTACTAATACGTTGTGAAACTTCAGAGCGCGATGCAAATTTTGCAGCTCGTAGTAAGGATTTATCAGTGAATTCAATAAGGTTAACGTTCCTGGCGCGCTCTGATACCTGCACATTTGCGCGATCTAAATCATATGGCGTAGCTGGACCTGCTATTTGCGCCCCCGGGGTCGAAAAATATTCATGTTTGTATTTATCATAAGCCTTACCCCAAGCCACGCTTGGATAAGTCCGCTCGAAGCGCATTAAATCGTAAATATCAATTGATATTGCCCATCTACGAGCAATAGTTGCTGCCAAAGCTGCAATGTCCTTGTGGGGAAACCTATATACTATGTGGCGGCCATCCCATTGCTTGGTTAATCTTAAGCCTGGTAATTTGTGCCCTTCACGAACCGCGTGTGCAAACGGCCGCTCGAATTGCCCGGTGAATATACTCACGTGATTGGGGACAAAATCCTTTAAAGGATTTCTTGCAGGATAGTCCTTAACGGTAGCATCATCGAAGGGGAATTCACTGATTATTATATCGCCAGGCTGGAGGTTTAGTTTTTCGATTAATTCTTGGCTAAGATTGGGCATATGCACATACCTTTATTTACAACTGCATTAGTCAGAATAATCACATATGAAGGAGCGAAAGTCAATCTTGATACCTGAAGCACACAAACTATTCACAACGAACAAAGGATGTTTTACAATATCAACTACTAACTAAATCAGAGTTACCGATGGGCAACTTCATCAAAAATGCATTTATTATATTCGCCATAGTCAGCTTAATGTTTGTGGGACTAAATATAGCTGCTTATTATTACGTAACAACCTCACCTAAAACACTGTGGAACCCTTCTGATAATTTTCATTCTGCCGTGATTGCACCAAACTCAACTGAAGGGCATGCTCTTTTACAAAAACTATATGGTGAGCAAGGGAATATTATTTATGAAGCTTACAACGCTGCACCATACTTTGCTCCACATCCTACCCTACATTATATTGTGCAAAACACATCGAATGAACACTATAGAATAGGTGTAGAAGGAATACGTTATCAACCTGGTTGGAATGACGAATATGTCAAAAATCAATTACTAAAAAAAGATAATATTTATATTTTTGGTGGCTCTACTGTTATGGGGCACGGATTAAGCCATAATCAAACATTAGCTACATATATGCAATCTATGCTGCGGAACCCAAACCAAGTGGTTTTTAATTTTGGTGCACAAGCATATGATCAGACAAGGGAATTAGATAAATTAATTTATTTACTTAGACATGGTTATAGACCAAAGACCGTAGTGTTCTTAGATGGGTTGAACGACATTATTGGCATGTCGAGAAGCAATTACCGCGCTTTGGATAAAATTGTATTCCATGGTTATGCTGCGGGCAAGGGAGATTTTGTAGGCGGCAAAGCATTTAAATTAGGCAACCACAACATAAGCAAAGAAGATTTTATTTACATGTTGACCACTGCGTTACCAATATACCAAGCAGTAAAATTGTATTTTGCTAAGCCATTACAAGTTGAAGGTTTTAGGCCAGAAAAAGATCCATTCATGGATTCTGTTGATATGCTCGAAGCAGAAATAATATTTTTTAATTGGGCTCAATTTGGCATTAAAAATTTAGACTTAATGCAGCAACAGACTGTTGAATACTATCAAAATAATTTAGAAGTGCTAGATAAATTGTCTAAAGCTTTTGGCTTTAAATATGTAGTTTTTTATCAGCCAATTGGCATGATCGATCCGAATAATCCCTTTGTTCGACCTGAAGCAGCCACAACAGATGGTGCAAAGTATTACAATTCAATCGATAACGTTATCAGGGATAATATTGCTAATAAAAAGCTTAACATGGTCGATATAAGTAGTGCATTGAAAGATTTGTCGAAACAAGGCAAGGCATACATTGATGGAACACATTATTCGCCAACAGCCAACCAGATGTTAGCCGAAATTATTACAGCTAAAGTAGAACGACTATAAATTTAGTCTAATTCAAATGTCTCATGGTAACTGCGCACACAGCTTTGCGGTTGCTCATGTTTATAGAGTATAAAATTTTCCAACACTAACACGTCTAGTTCGGTTCCCATGAAACAGCGGAATGCATCTAACGGTGAGCACACTAACGGCTCACCACGCACATTAAAACTAGTGTTAACTAATATCGGACACCCAGTTAATTGTTTAAATTTTTGTAGCAGATCGTAGTATACTGGATTAGTTCTCTTATGAACTGTTTGAATCCGCGCCGAATAGTCAATGTGTGTAACAGCTGGAATTTCGGAACGTTTAATATTTAGTTGGTCAATACCAAATAAATTGCTCGCGCCAGGTGGAAGCGGACAACGTTTAGATTGTAGAACGTCACTCACTAGTAACATATACGGACTATCCACATCTAAATCAAACCACTGCTCCAAATCTTCACGCAATACCGAAGGTGCAAACGGTCTAAAACTTTCTCTAAATTTAACCTTTAAGTTTAATAATTTTTGCATTGATTCAGATCTTGGATCAGCAATTATCGATCTGGCACCAAGTGCACGTGGTCCAAATTCCATGCGACCTTGAAACCAACCTATTGCCTTGGCTTCAGTTAATGCTTGCGCTGTGCGTTCTAACATTTCGCTTGTACTTAATTGATGAAACACAGCCTGCTCTGTTAATAGACATTTTTCAATATCTTGCGCTGTAAATTTTGGACCTAAATACGCGCCTTGCATAGAATCCATGCTATCTAATACACGAGTTGGCTTCTCCAATTCATAATATGCGGCCAAAGCCGCGCCTAGAGCACCACCGGCATCACCAGCTGCAGGCTGGATCCAAATATTTTTAAACTTAGTATGCTTAATAATCTTGCCATTAGCTACACAATTTAAAGCAACTCCACCGGCTAAACACAAATTAGGAATTTTATATTGCTCGTAAGCGTGATTAACAATTTTTAGCACAATTTCTTCTATTACAACTTGCACGCTCGATGCTAAGTCCATTTCACGTTGAGTAAGCGGGGACTCAGGTGTCCGCGGTGGACCTCCAAATAAATTATTGAACTTATCATTAGTCATTGTTAGACCAGTAGCATAATTGAAATATTGTTGGTTTAATCTAAAGCTTCCATCTTGCTTTACATCGATCAAATGTTCTTTGATTAAATCTGCATAGATTGGTTTACCATACGGTGCCAACCCCATAACCTTATATTCTCCAGCATTAACCTTAAAT
>CAYPGU010000151.1:0-4515 GCA_964409995.1 uncultured Legionellaceae bacterium
TCGACGATAGTCGCGATGATGCTACCCAACAACGTCTTGCGGAACTAGATGATGCCTACAGTATATATCGTTGCCGAACTATTCTAAATTGCGCAGATGTATGCCCCAAAGGTTTGAATCCAGGCAAAGCTATTGGTGAGATTCGGCGCAAGATGCTGGACGATAGCGTATAGTTAACAAGCAAACAAACGATAATTAGCCCATAAGTTCTATACTATTAAGTAGTGAAAAAGATATTTTGGGTTCTTAGTTAAATGTCCAACGAAATGCAATCGCAACTAGATTCCTCTTGGTTAGATGGTGGCAATCAAAGCTATCTGGAAAACCAGTTCGAAGCTTATTTGCAAGATCCAAATGCGGTGCCAGAAGAGTGGCGTAAATATTTTGCCGATTTGACTGCCAACCAGCTACAGAATGTCTCACACGCTCAAGTACGTGAAATCTTCAAAAATATTAATCATCGCCAGTCAATTGTTGCTGGTGATCACTCCGTGATTGAAGCAGAATTGCGTCAATTAGCGGTACAGAAGTTAATTGCTGCCTATAGACTATTAGGGCATAAATACAGTCAAATTAATCCATTACAAGAAAATAAACCAGACCATATTGCCCAACTAGAGATAAATCAATACGGTTTAAGCTCCGCTGATTTAACTATGAAAGTAGCTACGGCAGACTTTGCTGGTGCAGTAGATCGAACTTTGCAACAAGTTATAGATGATTTACAGAAAATATATTGTGGTACTGCTACGATTGAGTACTTACATATTACCGATAACGAGGAAAGATTATGGATTCAGAGCAATTACGAAATAGCCATGCTCAATCTAGCCATGACAATGGAACAAAAGCTGCGTGTTTTAGAACTAGTTGTTGCTGCAGATGGTTTAGAAAAATACCTGGCAGCAAAATACCCTGGTGCGAAAAGATTTAGTTTAGAGGGTTGTGACAGCTTAATTGTTGGGCTAGATGAAATAATTTCTTATGGCTGTAAATCTAATATAGAAGAAATTGTTATCGCTATGGCGCATCGTGGTCGTCTAAATGTATTAGTAAATCTATTAGGTAAAGTGCCAAGTGAACTATTTGATCAATTTGAAGATAAGCATAATGATAAATTAGAATCAGGTGACGTGAAATATCATCAAGGGTTTTCAGTTGACCATAAAATTGATGGTAAAGGTTTGCATCTGTCGCTAGCTTTTAACCCGTCACATTTAGAAATTGTAACTCCAGTTGCTTGTGGTTCAGTTCGTGCACGCCAAGAGCGGCGTAATGATGTACAGCGTGAGCGGGTACTATGTGTTGCTATTCATGGCGATGCAGCATTTGCTGGGCAAGGTGTGGTAATGGAGATCTTAAACATGTCTGCCACCCGTGGTTATGAAATTGGCGGAACAATCCATATCATTACCAACAATCAAATTGGCTTTACTACCAGCAATCCACAAGATGCGCGTTCAACATTGTACTGTTCAGATATAGGTAAAATGCTGTCAGTGCCAGTATTCCATGTTAATGCTGATGATCCAGAAGCGATGCTAGCTGTAGCTAATTTAGCCATGCGTTACCGCCAAAAATTTCATAAAGATGTAATTATTGATTTGCTCGGTTATCGACGCATGGGGCATAATGAAGCTGATGAACCAGCAGCTACGCAGCCAATTATGTACAAACAAATTCGTGAACATCCAACTGCCAGAGAAATTTACAGTAGTAAATTAATCCAAAATGGCGATATAAATGCAGAACAAGTCAAGCAGATGGTCGATGAATATCGTAATACTCTGGATCGGCGTGATCAGGTGGTTGTGAAGCGATTAGCAGATCAAGATTGGAAAAATAAATTTGCTTCCGACTGGACCCCATATGGAGCTCGCGATTGGCGCACTGCTACATCTACACAGGTACCACTGGAAACTATACTGCAGTTAGCAACTGTTCGGGATACTGTGCCAGAAGGCTTTGTGCTAGATAAAAGAGTGCAAAAAATTATTGAAGATCGCAAGTTAATGACTGCTGGTGAGATTGGTCTAGACTGGGGTTATGCTGAAACTTTAGCGTACGCAACATTATTAAACGAGGGATATACAGTTCGTTTAACTGGTCAGGATAGTGCACGTGGTACATTTTTTCACCGCCACGCAGTTTGGCATGATCAAAATAGCGGCGCAACATATACGTCTTTAGAGCATTTAACAGACAAGCAAGCTAAATTTTGGATTTATAACTCGCTATTATCTGAAGAGGCCGTATTGGCCTTTGAATACGGCTTTTCTAGTACTGAACCACGCTGTTTAACTTTATGGGAGGCTCAGTTTGGAGATTTTGCAAATGGAGCACAGGTAGTTATAGATCAATTTATTAGTTCAGGTGAACAAAAGTGGGGCCGCTTAAGTGGTTTAGTAATGTTATTGCCACATGGTTATGAAGGACAAGGGCCTGAACATTCTTCAGCGCGGATTGAGCGTTATTTACAACTATGTGCGCAACATAATATTCAAGTGTGTATCCCCAGTAATCCATCGCAAATGTTCCACTTATTAAGACGACAAATGTTGCGCCCCATGCGCAAACCACTAATCGTGATTACACCGAAAAGTTTATTAAGGCATAAAGCCGCAATTTCAACTTTAGATCAACTTGCGAATGGAAAATTTCAAGTAATTATTGCTGATGATCAAGATGATTATGCTAAAATCGATCGCGTTATTCTTTGCAGTGGCAAAATTTTTTATGAATTATGGGCTGCACGCCTGGAGGCGCAAAAAACTAATATTGCAATTTTGCGCATTGAACAATTATACCCATTCCCTGAAGAAGAGTTGGCTGCAGAATTGAGCAAATACAAACATGTAAAAAATATCATTTGGTGTCAAGAAGAGCCGCACAATCAAGGCGCTTGGTATAGTACGCAACACCATTTGCGTAATGTTTTAACTGCAGAACAAGAGTTAAATTATGCTGGCCGGCCTGATAGTGCTGCGCCAGCGGTAGGGTATTTTGCTTTGCACGAGCAACAGCAAAAAGAGTTAGTGAATAAAGCAATAGGAATAGAGTAGATATGACAGTAGATATTAAGGTTCCAGTATTACCGGAGTCAGTAGCAGATGCTACGATAGCTGCATGGCATAAGCAGCCTGGTGAACCAGTAAAGCGCGATGAGACTTTGGTTGATATCGAAACTGATAAAGTTGTATTAGAAGTAGTTGCGCCAGAGGATGGGGTTTTAGATAAAATTTTAAAACCTAAAGGAAGCACAGTGACTGCTCAGGAAGTAATTGGTACATTTACTGCACAAGCGAACAAGGCACCAGTAGAAGCTGTGAAAGTAGCAGATGTCGCGCAATCAGTCACAAAGCCAGCAGAAATTACTAAACCAGTCGAGCCATTAAATGTACATCAAACTGCTCAACCTTCTGTAACTACTGATATACCATTATCACCATCAGTGCGCCGTGCGATGCATGAAAATCTTGGATCTGTTAAGTCAGAACAAGTAGGGAAAACTGCTGCATCTTCAGTACCTGCTCAGCCGTTTGCTGCGCAAGGTAATCGAGTGGAGCAACGTGTACCGATGACTAGATTACGTGCCAGAATTGCGGAACGATTACTTGCTGCACAACATAATGCTGCTATTCTAACAACTTTTAATGAAGTTAACATGTTGCCAATAATGGAGCTGCGTAATAAATATAAAGAAGATTTCATGCAAAAATATGGCGTACGTTTAGGATTTATGTCATTTTTTGTGGCGGCAGTAGTTGCAGCTTTGAAACGTTTCCCGGTCATTAATGCTTCAATTGATGGTGATGATATTGTTTATCACGGTTATTTTGATATCGGCATTGCCGTATCCTCGCCACGAGGCTTAGTCGTGCCGATTGTGCGCAATGCAGATACTCTAACAATGGATGAAATTGAGCGGCAAATTGCTGCTTATGGTAAAAACGCTCAAGATGGTAAATTAGCCATTGAAGATATGACTGGTGGTACATTCACGATTACTAATGGTGGGGTGTTTGGATCCTTAATGGCTACGCCAATTATAAATCCACCACAAAGTGCTATTTTAGGGATGCATAAAATTGAAGAGCGTCCTGTAGTAATTGATAAGCAGATTGTGATTCGTCCGATGATGTATGTAGCTTTATCTTATGATCATCGTTTGATTGATGGTGCCGAATCTGTGCAGTTTTTGGTGACCGTAAAAGAAATGTTAGAAGAACCAGCGAGGTTATTACTAAGCGTATGAATTTACATGAATATCAAGCCAAACAGCTATTAGCTGATTATGGATTACCAGTGCCAAATGGGGTCATAATTCGCGCCGCTGATGAAGTGGCGCACGCCATGGAAGAATTGGGCGGTAATAAATTTGTTTTAAAAGCACAGGTACATGCTGGTGGGCGCGGCAAAGCTGGTGGAGTTAAAATCTTAGATAAAAAGGATGAGTTAATTCAAGCAGTGCGCGAATTATTGCACACTCGGTTGGTGACATATCAAACAGATGCG
>CAYPGU010000152.1:0-4514 GCA_964409995.1 uncultured Legionellaceae bacterium
CGCCTTTTTTATTGCCTATATTAAAGTAGTCAAGTTGACTCAGTATGGCTATATACCATAGGATAATTGCTATAGATTTATTATGAGGTTGGAAAAATGAAAAAGGCATGGCAAAAAGTAAAACAAGAAACCGCAAGGGCAGTAGATAATGCGGTTACTGCTGTGGAAGATGGCACCCTTGCAAAAGAAGCCGAAAGAATTGGCCAACAAATTGGTAAAACTGCGGAAAAAGCAGGCCAACAAGTTAGCGATGTTGTCGAGAAAGCCGCAGATCAAAGCAAAGAAGCCATTATTCGTGCTCAAACCGCGGATCAACGCGCAGAAGCCAATCAACGCGAAAATCGCTGTGCAACAAAAGTTGCTACCTTTAAGGCCACACTTCCTGCAACCTTCCCACAGACTAAAGATGATAAAGCAGATGCCGCAACTTTAGATCTATTGATTAAAGTAATAAACGAACTGGCAGAAAAAATTCGCAGCCGTGATCAAGCAGAGCACTCTGACTTTGCGTATAAATCTGAAATCACTGACAACCCTAAACAAGATTGTAAGATCTGGTTAGCTGCGCAAAGTATACACGAAGATTCTTTAGATCTTTTATGCTCAGAAATTAAAACACGATTAAATAAAATACAATCGGCAGCTGCCACAGAACTAAAACCACTTATTCTTTCTGATGCAGCTAAAGCGATATTTGGCGGTGCCAAACCAACAACAACCACTGCTAAAAGTTTTGATGAAGCTGCCCTTGCAGCAGCGTTTAGTGAAACATTAGGCACCAAAGCAAAACACGAAGATGGTTTTGAGCATGTTGATTCTGACCTTGAATCTGTTGGCTCAGCCCCGAAACGCAAGCTATCACAAGGATAAAAAATGCTCTCAACTAAACTCGCATGGATCGCTGGTTTATGTTTAACGCTTATAGCACAACCGGCTATAAGCGTTGACGCTGCCACACCTAGCCCGGCACCGACAACTCAAACCATTGCAGCTCCCGACGCAGCAAAAGCACAAATAAATCCGCAGCAACTCCCTAATTTCAAAACATTTAATAGCACTAAGATCGGCTCTGATTTAACTAACGCTATGGCTGAATTTAATCAACAGCTGATTAATTCTGTGCAAGTTGCTCCAAGCTGGGACACGACAATTCAGCCATTAGAAGAACAGTTTTCATTAATCACTTCTAACTGGAATATCCTGAGTCAAATGGCGCGAGTTCAGCCAACCACACAAACATCCAGCGCATACCAACAATTATTGCCAGAAATGTATAAATTTCATTCCCAATTAATGCAAAACCAAGAACTTTATCAAGCATATTTGAAAATCAAGCGCAGTGCAGAATTTGCTAAGTTAAGTAAAGAGCAACAAACCAACATACAACAAATGCTGTTGGCCTTTAAATTCAATGGCGCAGAATTGTCACCTGAATCACGGGTGCACTATCAAGAAATTATTCAACGCTTAGGCGAATTGGCTGGTGAATTTGATAGTAACTTGAATAATGCAATGGATACTTGGCAATATTTTATTCCTGCTCAAGATATCAAACGATTAGATGGTCTACCACAAAATCTGATTGATGCAGCCAAACAAAATGCCAGCAAGGATAATAAAGATGGCTGGATTTTTGGTTTAGATCAATCTACTTTAGTTATCGTTGAATCTTTTGCAAAGGACCGGCAATTACGCCAAGATCTGTATTCTGCCTTCAGCACCATAGCGTCGAGTGGCGCATCGGATAACACTGCAGTTGTTTTCGAAACCCTAAAGTTACGCCTTGAATTAGCTAGATTATTGGGCTTCCAATCATATGCAGATTATTCATTAGCCGAACAGCAATTACCATCTGCTGATTATATGCTTAAATTCCTTGAGCAATTATCATCTGCAGTCAAACCTACAGCAAAGAATGAATTTACTAAATTAGCAGACATTGCTAAACAAAACGATGGGATTGAAGATCTGCAGGCCTGGGATGTGGCATATTACGCTGAATTGTTAAAATACAATTTATATGGCGCGCCACAAGCTGAATCACGCGCTTATTTGCCGGTCGAAAAGGTGCTAAGTGGATTATTCAACCTTGCATCTATTCTGTTTGATGTACAAATTCAAGAACTGAATGATCAAACCACTTGGAATCCAACAGTAAAAGTTTATTTACTCAAAGATTCAAAAAATAATAATTTGGGATATTTTTATTTAGATTTATTTGCTCGTCCTGGCAAAGCAGCAGGACCAATTTTGCACCCTATGCGTAGTCGCTTGCGCAAGAAAGACGGAACAGATTTACTGCCAATCTGTTTTGTCGATACTAGTTTTGCCGATCCTAAACATCTAAGCCTAAATGAAGCAGCAACAATTTTTTATCTGTTCGGACAAATGCTGCAATATAATCTTAATGCCGAGCAGTATCCTAATTTAGCAGGCCACAATTCGATGGGTATCGCTACCAGACCGATCAATGGTCAGTTTATGCAGAAGTGGGTCTGGCAATCCCAAGTGCTGCGCGATATTACGCGCAATACACAAGCAGCTGAGTTACCTTTAGAATTATTTGATAAATTAACCGGCGCACATAAGTTTGATGCTGGAATAGCTTTGATGGAACAAGTTGAATTGTCAATTTTTGATTTGCGTTTGCACTCGGCGCGCAAAGAAGATGAAAAGAAATCACCAGTTGAAATTCTACAACAAATACGTCAAGAAACGGCAATTATTCCTGTACCATTAAATGACGCAATGCCAAATCGTTTTAAACAAATCTTTGCACAAAATCTAGCTGCTGGTTATTTTTCTAATGTCTGGTCACAAGTATTAGCTAGCGATGCTTTTGCCGCTTTCAAGGAAAAAGGCTTATTTACAGCTGCAGTGGGGCATAAATATGCAGATACGTTTTTCCGCCAAGGCGATTCGGTAAATAGTTTGGAATTGTTCAAGCAATTTCGTGGTCGTGAGCCACAGATTAAATTTTTATTGCAAGAAGATAGTTTGGGATAATAACAAAGGTTTCGCCATCATAAAGATTAGCTCTATCTGGTGATATACGATGTCATCGTATAATTTTCAACTAAAGTATACGATGCCATCGTATACTTTAGGGTGCAACATCACTTATTCTTCCGAATCATCCGTTATGGCAGATTCCGCGCCTTCATCTGCCAAGCTTTCAACGCCTTCAACGCCTTCAACTTCTTCAATGCGTTGAATTCCAACTAGATGTTCTTCTTCAGAAAGATTAATCAAACGCACGCCTTGAGTGTTACGTCCAACAATTGAAATTTCATCTACTCGAGTGCGCACTAAAGTCCCTTGATCGCTGATTAAGAATAGTTCGTCACCTGCAAAGACTTGTGCAGCGCCAACTACTTCACCATTACGCTCTGATGTTTGGATACCGATTACACCTTGACCGCCACGCCCAATAGTTGGGAATTCTTCGGTTAAAGTACGTTTGCCGTAACCATTACGAGTAGCAAGTAAAATTGCGCCATCTGGTTGTAGCACGATCAAAGAAATCACTTTTTGATTTTCTTGTAATCTTATACCACGCACACCTTTGGCCACACGCCCCATACAACGCACATCTGAACATGCAAAGCGGATCGTCTTACCAGAATTGGACACTAATATAACTTCACCCTGACCATCTGTTAAGCCAGCGCCAATTAAATGATCACCCTCGTCTAAATCAACCGCAATAATTCCACTTGCACGTGGACGGCTAAATTCGGTGAGAGCAACCTGTTTAACAGTACCGTTAGTTGTCGCCATAAAAATTGATTGATCTTCGGTGTATTCACGAATCGGTAAAATTGCACTAATCTTTTCGTCTGCTTGTAACGGCAGTAAATTGATTATTGGACGCCCCTTGGATATACGGCTAGCCACAGGAATTTGATGCACTTTGAGCCAATAAACTTTACCTAAGCTTGAGAAGCAGAGTAAAGTATCATGCGTATTCGCAACTAATAAGCGTGAAATATAATCTTCGTCTTTTACCGCAGTAGCGCTCTTGCCTCGCCCACCACGTCTTTGTGCTGCATAGCTAGAAACTGGCTGCGTCTTCACATAACCGCTATGCGAAAGCGTCACCACCATATCTTCTTCGCTAATTAAATCTTCTACTGACAAATCTTGTTGCGCACCAACAATCTCGGTACGACGCTTATCGCCAAATTCTTGTTTGATTGCCAATAATTCTTCACGAATTACTTCCATCAAACGTTTTGGATTGCTTAAAATTTCTAAATATTCATGAATACTTTGCAATAACTCTTGGAATTCAGCCAGAATCTTCTCTTGCTCCAATCCAGTTAAACGATGCAATCTTAAATCCAAGATTGCTTGCGCTTGCACTGCAGACAGATGGTATCCATCTTCTAATAATCCGAAGATTTCTTCTAAATCGACTGGACGGCAATTATCCGCGCCAGCGCGAGCTAACATATCGGCAACTTGCCCAGGCGTCCAAATTTTTTCCATCAAGCCAGCTTTAGCTTCTTGTG
>CAYPGU010000153.1:0-4509 GCA_964409995.1 uncultured Legionellaceae bacterium
AGTGAACAATGTTAGCTTAAATGCGCTGTTCATTCGTTATTTGGCGCATGTCGGTTTAGCCTTGGCGACTTCGCTTACTTCATTAATTAATGCATTCTTGTTATATCGCAAATGGTGTATCAAGCATGAATTTAAATTCCAGCCTGGCTGGAATGCATTTTTGGCTCGGATTATGTTGTCTTGTATTGGTTTGAGTGTGTTTCTATTTACGCTTAGTCCAAATGTAGCAACATGGTTAGAGTGGAGTAGAGTGCAGCGCATCTTTACTTTAACTGAGATGATCATTGGTGGCGGTTTAGTGTACGGAGCGATTTTATTATTACTTGGAATTAGACCAAAACAATTCGTAATGCGCGCAATTTGAAGACTAATGTTGAAAAGTACTAAAATGTAACGGGCGGAGCATCCTGCCGCCGCCCGTTGCAATCACACAAACCAACATCCCTGTTGCGAACAGTTACTATGGATGAGCAGTACAATCTGTGAAGTATGTTTCAACCGCAGCTGACTGAGTTGCGCCATCTGGTCCATAGAAACAGGTCCAAGAAGTTGAGCCACCAGTGTCATTTTGAATTACATAATAACGAACTAGCAATCCATCTAATGAAGTATCAATTCCGGAAGGATCCGCCATTGTAAACTCTATGACACCATTGTAATCTATCGTAGCTATTGTGACAGGTGTGCTATCCATCGCTACTGTATCAATATATTCGCTAGGATCAGTTGCCGCTGCTATGTCAAAAGAATTCCCACGAGCATCAAGGTTAGCCCAAGTCAACTGCTGATGGGATATCATAGAATATACTTCAGCCATTTTTGCGCGGTTAATGTAGTCCCTATAAGATGGAATAGCTACAGCTGACAGTAAAGCCACGATAGCAATAACCACCATTAATTCAATTAAGGAGAAACCTGCCATCCTAGTTGATTTCGTGTGCGTTACTTTCATTTCATAACTCCAGATCTTAGTTAGTATGTATTATTATAGGACATATAAATTTGGTGGTAGTACACAAATACGTGTTTTGAGCGCAAAGAACTAAATATAAAGGTCTAATTATTTAGTGTACCTGCATTTTGTTGATATTTAGCCCTAAACCTTGATAATGTAGGCTTACACCGAAAAAAGAACTGGAAGCACCAAAATGACAGCTACTGTTGAAGAAACTGATTATAAAGACACCCTAAATTTACCCGTGACCGACTTTGCTATGAAAGCTAATCTGCCGCAACGCGAGCCAGATATTTTGGCGCGCTGGCAGGAAATAGATGTCTACAAAAAGATGTTACAGCGGCGTGATCCAGCGCACTCCTTTATTTTAAATGATGGCCCACCATACGCGAATGGCGATATTCATATTGGCCACGCCTTGAATAAAATCTTAAAGGACATCATCGTCAAATCAAAAGCAATTGGTGGTTATTATTCGCCTTTCATCCCTGGGTGGGACTGCCATGGTTTGCCGATTGAATTACAGGTCGAGAAAAAATTTGGTAAGGCTGGCGTGAAAATCGACCAAGCTGAATTCAGAAAAAAATGTCGCGAATATGCTAATACGCAAATTGATGTACAACGCAAAAGTTTCAAACGCCTTGGAATTTTTGGTGATTGGGAAAACCCCTATACCACCATGGATTTTAAATTTGAAGCCGATACCATGCGTATTCTAGGACAAATAATCAAGAATGGGCATTTGGTGCGTGGCGATCGCCCGGTGCATTGGTGCGTAGATTGTGGCTCTTCTTTAGCGGAAGCTGAAGTTGAATATATGGAAAAGACTTCGGATGCAATTGATGTTGCATTTGAAATAGTAGACCAAAACAAGGTTGCAGAAATATTTAATACGCAGCCAAACCAAGATAAAATTGCAGTAGTAATTTGGACCACCACACCATGGACGCTACCCGCTAACCAAGCGGTGGCTATAAATGCTAATTTAGAATATGCCTTAGTCCAATATAACCAACGCCGCATAATCGTAGCCAAAGATTTGGTTGCAGCGGTGATGTTACGTTATGGAGTAGAAAATTACACAATACTCGGAACATGCTTAGGCAAAGATTTAGAGTTATTGCTTGCGCAACATCCTTTTTATGCGCGACAAGTGCCAATTATTCTTGGCGATCATGTTGATATCGAAACCGGTACTGGTTGTGTGCATACTGCCCCAGCACATGGTAATGATGACTATGTAGTTGGACTCAAATATAAATTACCCATGGATAATCCGGTTGACGCTGGAGGCTGTTTTGTAGCTAACGAACCATTAGTTGGCGGACAACATGTAAGTAAAGCAAATCCGATTATTATACAAACATTACGTGATAACGGAAATTTGCTGGCTGATAAACAATTAACGCATAGTTATCCGCATTGTTGGCGGCATAAAACGCCATTAATTTTTCGTGCTACGCCACAATGGTTTATAAGTATGGATCAAAATGGTTTGCGTTCAACAGCCTTAGCCGAAATTAAACAAGTAAAATGGATCCCAGAATCTGGCGAGAATAGAATTGCTGCCATGGTTGCAGGAAGGCCAGATTGGTGTATCTCGCGCCAACGTACCTGGGGCACACCATTGCCAGTATTTATACATAAGCAAACTGGCGAATTGCATCCCAGAACCTTAGAAATTATTGCGCAAGCTGCTGATATTGTGGAGAAGAATGGTTCGGAAGCATGGTTTGATTTAGCGGCAACGGATTTTTTAAGTGCAGCCGAGGCAGATGCATATCTGAAATCTAGCGATACTTTGGATGTATGGTTTGAATCTGGTACTGTTTATAGTTGTGTTGGCGACAGTAGAGAAGGTATGCGCTCTCCGGCAGATATTTACGTCGAGGGCTCGGATCAACATCGCGGTTGGTTCCAATCTTCTTTGCTCTCATCTGCAGCGGCTAAAAACGAAGCGCCATATAAAGAGGTTTTGACACACGGCTTCACGGTGGATGCGCAAGGGCGCAAAATGTCAAAGTCGATGGGTAATGTAATTGCACCAGAAAAAGTTATCCAATCGTTGGGAGCAGATGTATTACGTATGTGGGTCGCAGCAACCGATTACACTACTGAATTAAATATTTCAGATGAAATCCTCAAAAGGATTAGTGATTCTTATCGCCGTATTCGTAATACCGCGCGGTTCTTATTATCCAATTTACATGGTTTTGATCCAGAACAAGACTTAGTGCCGGATTCACTAATGCTGCCATTAGATGCTTGGATTGTAGATCAAACCAAAGCCTTACAAGAGATTGTTTTGCAAGCCTATAATGAATATGATTTTTTAACAATTTATCAGCAAGTACACAACTTCTGCTCCTTAGAGCTAGGTAGTTTTTATTTAGATATTATCAAAGATCGCCAATATACTTGTAAAACAGATGGTGTGCCACGCCGCTCAGCGCAAACTGCTTTGTATTATATCCTCGAAGCAATGACACGCTGGATTGCACCAATTTTAAGTTTTACCGCTGAAGAAATTTGGCAGCATATACCAGGCAAGCGCGCAGAATCAGTATTTCTAAGCGACTGGTACGATAAAATGCCAAGCGGGTCAAAGCAAGATCTAAACAATGATTTTTGGCAGCAAATATTATTGGTGCGTGATGAAGTGAATAAAGTTCTGGAAGCCGCGCGGCAAAAATCAGAAATTGGTTCTGGTTTGGAAGCAGAGGTAACGCTTTATTGTGCACCGGAGCTGTTACAGCAATTGGCCAAATTAAAAAATGAATTACGCTTTGTACTAATAACTTCCAAAGCCAATCTTCTGCCGTTTGACCAAGCGACAAAAGATGCAATTGCTACTACACTACCAACATTACAGGTATTAGTTAAACGTTCTTCTGATGAGAAATGTGAACGTTGTTGGCACCGCACAGAAGATGTAAATAAAAACCCACAGTATCCAAATATTTGTGGTCGTTGTATTGAAAACTTAACAGTAGGTGAAAAGAGAATTTATGCGTAAACAGTCAGGATTGGCCAGTTGCTTGATCACGGCTTTAATTGTCTTTGCTATTGATCAAGCAACTAAAGCCTGGATATCTTTTGGTTTGGGAGAAAAGAAACTAGAAGTGTTGCCATTTTTAAATTTTCACTTGGCGCATAACAAAGGTGCAGCATTTGGCATGTTAGCAGAATCTGGTGGCTGGCAACGCTGGTTCTTTATTGTCGTTGCTGTCATTATTAGTATTATTATTATCCATTGTGTGCGTCGTTTACGTAATAACAGTAAAGACGAATTATTTGCCTATTCAATTATTTTGGGCGGAGCCTGGGGCAATCTACTCGATCGCATGCTTTATGGGCATGTGATTGATTTTATTGATTTCCACGTCGGTAATTGGCACTGGTATACATTTAATGTTGCAGATATAGCCATTTGCGTGGGTGCATCAACTTTACTATTGTGTAGTTTCAAATCAAATTAACGACACGCAGTAGGATAAACCTCTTGCGAAGTGCCGGCATTAGCTGCTGCAGTAATGGTGTATCGAGTAGCAGAA
>CAYPGU010000154.1:0-4484 GCA_964409995.1 uncultured Legionellaceae bacterium
CAGAAGAAATAACACAAAATACCGTTCCAGCTACTGAGTCAGAAGCGCCTGCCTTAGTGCCAACATTAGCTGGATTTCAACCACTTCGCCCCAATATCAAAATTGATGATTTTGCTAAAATTGATTTACGCATCGCAAAAATTGTTAATGCCGAAACTGTACCAGAAGCAGACAAGCTGGTTAAGCTGACTGTAGATCTGGGTGAAGGTAAGACACGACAAATATTTGCAGGAATCAAAGCTTCCTACACCCCGGAAAGTTTGATTGGCAAACTCACCGTGGTAGTTGCTAATTTAGAACCACGTAAAATGCGTTTTGGATTATCAGAGGGTATGGTTGCGATTGCAGTCGCGCCGGAAGGTAATGGGTTATGGTTGTTAGAACCACAATCTGGTGCACAACCTGGCATGCGCGTTCAATAATGCAGCCGCCGATGTTTACCGCAGTTATTCGCGCTGAGGAATGCATCGGATGCAGTCGTTGCATTCCAGTGTGTCCAGTTGATGCAATCGTGGGTACGAATAAATTTTTACATACGGTTCTGCTCGATGAATGCATCGGTTGCAAATTGTGCATTGATCCTTGCCCAGTTGATTGTATTGATTTGGTGCCTTTAGCAGATAAATTACCGCCCAATACAATTATTGATAAATCTGCGCGTGCCATCAAAGCCAAGGATAGACACAAAGCACAATTGCTACGTAAACAATTAGCAGTGCAACGCCAGTTAGTGCAGTACGAAAGCAAGGAACAACGGCAAGCTATTATTCGTCAAGAAATTCAAGAAGCATTAGTTCGTGTGCGAGCAAAACAAATCCATGAATAAGATCACGGTAGAGAAGATATTTTCTGCATTGCAAAAAAATAATCCAGAACCTACCACGGAATTGATTTATAAAACAAATTTTGAATTGCTAGTTGCAGTATTATTATCAGCTCAAGCTACGGATATAAGTGTAAATAAAGCGACCAAGGAATTATTTAAAATTGCAAATACGCCGCAAGCAATATTAGACCTCGGTGAGATTGGTTTGAAGCATTATATCAAGACAATTGGATTATATAATAGTAAAGCTGCAAACCTAATCAAGACTTGCCAAAAATTAATTAAAGATTATAATTCGAAAGTGCCGAGTACGCGTGAAGAATTAGAATCATTGCCTGGGGTTGGGCGCAAAACAGCAAATGTAATTTTAAATACTGCTTTTGGGCACACAACCATAGCGGTTGATACGCATGTATTACGGGTTGCGAATCGGGTCGGGTTGGTACATGCTAAAACACCATTGCTAGCAGAAGAGCAATTAGAAAAAATTATACCGAATAAATTTAAGCAAAATGCCCATCATTGGTTAATCTTACATGGGCGTTATGTATGCAAAGCTAGAAAGCCTTTGTGTGCTAGTTGTTGTATTGAAAAATATTGTGAGTTCAAAGATAAGAATTTTGAGAGCTAAATTAGAGTTACCAGTCGCGTACGAGATTTGTCATCCCGGCCGTGTACGAGATTTGTCATCCCGGCCGCGTGTTACGCGAGCCGGGATCTGTTATAATTCACGTATCTATTACACACTGTGTGCTAGTTAAAGATTTAAGTTAAAATTTTACGAATGAGGATCCTATGCCATTGATATCGGAAATAATTGCCGCCGAGTTACATGTAAAACAACAACAGGTTGAGGCTGCGATTGAGCTATTAGACAATGGTGATACCGTCCCTTTCATTTCGCGCTACCGCAAAGAAGTAACACAAGGTTTATCCGACACTCAGTTGCGAACCTTAGAAGAGCGCCTGCAATATTTGCGCGAACTAGCCGAACGTAAACTAACGATCCTGAATGAAATTCAATCGCAAGGTAAGCTAACACCAGAATTGCAAACGGCGATTGATGCTGCGGATAATAAGGCG
Organism: uncultured Legionellaceae bacterium; assembly: GCA_964409995.1. Classification (GTDB taxonomy): domain Bacteria; phylum Pseudomonadota; class Gammaproteobacteria; order UBA6186; family Azoamicaceae; genus JAGVLG01. The sequence continues at coordinate 1,910 of CAYPGU010000154.1, forward strand.
CGTTTAGAAGATTTATACAAACCATACAAACCAAAACGGCGTACCCGCGGGCAAATTGCAATTGAAGCAGGTTTGTTACCATTAGCGGATGCTTTATTTAACGAACGAAACCTAGTGCCGGAACAAGCGGCGCAAGCGTATATTGATGCTGAAAAAGGTATCGCAGATGTTAAAGCTGCACTTGAAGGCGCCAAATATATTTTAATGGAGCGTTTTGCTGAAGATGCTGATCTGGTAGGTGTGTTACGTGAACACTATTGGCAACATGGTGTGTTGCATAGTCAAGTTAAAGAAGGACAAAATGAAGCCGGGCAGAAATTTGCTGATTACTTTGCTTTCAGTGAAAAATTACAGGTTATACCGTCACACCGTGCCTTAGCCGTATTACGCGGTCGCAATGCGGATTTTTTACAAATTAATTTAATTGCTGATTATCCGTTCGAAGCAGATATTGCTGCACACTTTAATATCCAGCCGGAAAATACTTGGTTATTAGATGTAGTGAAATGGACTTGGCAAATCAAACTAAAAATTCAACTTGAAGTAGAGCTAATTACGCGCATGCGTGAACACGCTGAGCAACAAGCGATTGGCGTTTTTGCCGCTAATTTGCGTGATTTATTAATGACTGCACCGGCTGGTTCACGCACTACTATGGGTTTAGATCCAGGATTTCGTACTGGTGTTAAAGTAGTTGTAGTTGATGGCACTGGTAAGTTTTTGCAACACACCACAATTTTTCCGCATCAACCACAAAAACAATGGGATGCAAGCATACAAACTCTAGCGCAAATGTGCACAACGCACAAAGTTGAATTGATTAGTATTGGTAATGGTACTGCATCACGTGAAACAGACCAATTAGTTGCAGAATTACTAACTAAACACCCGGAACTTGGTTTTACCAAAATCGTAGTATCTGAAGCTGGTGCATCTGTATATTCAGCTTCCGCATTTGCCGCGGCAGAATTCCCTGATTTGGATGTTACAATTCGTGGTGCTATTTCAATTGCGCGTCGGTTACAAGATCCACTTGCTGAATTAGTAAAGATTGAACCCAAATCAATTGGTGTAGGCCAATATCAACACGATGTTAATCAAACTCAATTAAGCCGTAGTCTAGAAGCAGTAGTTGAAGATTGTGTGAATAATGTAGGTGTGGATTTAAATACCGCGTCCCCTGCATTGTTAGCGCGCGTGGCCGGCTTAAATCAACAATTAGCGGATAACATAGTAAGCTTTAGATCGCAACATGGAACTTTTGTTAATCGTGAACAATTAAAAGAAGTCTCACGCTTGGGACCAAAAGCATTTGAACAAGCAGCAGGATTTTTACGCATAATGAACGGCGATAATCCACTTGATTGTTCCGCTGTGCATCCGGAATCTTATCCAATCGTAAATAAAATTTTAGCGCATACACAAAAAACAGTGCGCGATTTAGTCGGCAATAAAGAAGTGCTAAATCAACTTGATCCGAAGAATTTTATTGATGACAAGGTTGGCTTGCCAACCGTGGTAGATATTCTTAAAGAATTAGAAAAACCTGGTCGTGATCCACGCCCAGAATTTCGTACCGCACAATTCCAAGCTAGCGTGACTACCTTGAATGATCTCAAACCTGGCATGCTGTTGGAAGGTGTTGTAACCAATGTGGCGAATTTTGGTGCTTTCGTTGACATCGGTGTGCATCAAGATGGTTTAGTGCATATCTCTGCATTGGCCAACAAATTTGTTAAAGATCCACGCGAAATTGTTAAAGCTGGTGAAATCGTACAAGTAAAAGTTTTAGAAATTGATTTGCAACGTAAACGTATTAGCTTAAGCATGCGTTTGGATGAGCCGGTACCTGCTGAAAATTCTGCAGCAAGACCAGCGGTGAAATCGGTAGCGCCGCGCACAGAACGAACCAAACCTGAAACTAGAGCTAAAACCCCACCGGCTAAATCGCAAGAAAAACGTGGTGCTCCAAAAGAACCGTCTTCATTTGGTGCAGCGCTGTTAGATGCTTTGAAGGCGAAAGAGCCGGCATAAATAGTGTGCTTTCACCTATTTGAGAAAATTAATCTTTTCTGTTCTATAATTATCTGGACTATAGGTTATGGTAATTATGAAGTTAAGGGGTTTTTCGCTAATTGAACTAATGGTTGTAATAGCGGTAATTGGGATTTTAGCCGTAGTAGCGGTGCCTGCTTATTCGAATTACATCATTAAAAGCAGAATTTATACAATTATGCCGGTTGTAGACGAGCTAATAAAAAAATCTATTGCCTACTCTAATATGAATAGTCGCTTTGGTAATGCTACCGATTTAGGCTTGGGCACAGATCCAAATGGTGGAAATGCATCTATAGTAGACAATCCTAGTTCACTTCATCCATATTTTACTAACAGTGGGTTAATGTGGATTGGTGATAACAGTAGAGTTGGACCTATTTGCGGGGGGCAAGGTACAGTACAAGGGTATTTAGATACTGCCCAACTTGGATTTTCACCTGATGTGGCAGATTCATTTAGCTTTGGTTGCTTATTTAGACACTATAACGGAATAATAACTAAAAAATGTTTTTACTGT
>CAYPGU010000155.1:0-4477 GCA_964409995.1 uncultured Legionellaceae bacterium
TAAGAAGTATGCTAATTTTGACGATCATAATGAAGATGTGCTTAAGGAACTGATTAGCTTTTTAAGTTTTTTAGAGAGGTTTGTAACAGATCCTGTAATATTAGAAGAGTTATTTGCAGCAAAGTATGCATTACACCAAGCATACCTATTACATTTATCGCCGAGTGACTTAGATATTTATCGACTCAAGATTGGTGACTATTCATCAGAATTAGATGGGGATTTGCGCTTTGGGAGAGTTTCTAGAGAAATTGGGCAATTAAAAAGAGTTTATGAATCACATCTATTAAGCTTCATTGATAGATTGCATGCTAGTGTCGATAGAACGATAGAGGTTAATAAAAAATACGTTGATCATATAGATGAACAAGGACAGTTAGTATCTGGTCGTATGGTAGATCCATTTAACCGCCGATTCCCCAGAATCTAGAATGAAATATTTTCTTTTCTAAAATTGATATTTTCTACTTCACTTTTTTTATTGAAAATTCTTACAAAAAATTCACGTGTTTTTGAAAAGATATATTTTTTTTCTTTGATAGTCCCTTTAGCTTCTAATTCTAGTTCTAACAAATCATTAGTAGTGCGAATTCTTTCATGAGCTATAGCGATTAACTCTTGTTCACTTTTTAAGGCTGCACTAAGTTGTACGATTTCTTCGCGAGCTGCTTGCAACGCATCCTTGGTAATTTTGTGTTCAGTGACTTCAATCTTATACACTTGTTGTAGAGCGGTCAGATCTTGTTGTACAGCAGAGGTATTGCGTTCTTGGGCGATAATTTCTTGTTGTTTGGTTTCGATCAATAGTTCCATAGCTCGCTTTTCGTTTTTGTAGCATGCTACTATTTCTTCCATATCAGATTTAAACTCTGCTTTCAAACCAGCCACGCGGCGGTCATAGTTCGCTGCTAGCTCATCAACGAATCCCATGATACTTTTAATCGGCGCAGTAAGCTCCAATTGTTGAACCCAGGATTTTGGATCTAAATCTGTCTGCATGATCGTTCTCAGTTTGTTCGCTTACTACAATATTAGGTGTTAAACTAAGTTGCGTCTAGTAGATCAAACAAAAAATTTTTTGACATAGATAGTTTGAGGCGTGATATGTCAGAAGATGCGTTCTATTGCGATGGCAGTTGCTTCACCGCCGCCGATACACAAAGTGGCGATACCTATTTTTTTATTTTGTTGTTGCAGCGCGCTTATGAGAGTACAGATGATACGAGCACCAGAAGCTCCGATTGGATGACCCAGCGAACAAGCACCACCATGCACATTAACCTTGTTAATATCCAAATTCATTTTTTTTATTGCCGCTAAGGTGACTACCGCGAATGCTTCATTAATTTCAAATAAATCGATTTGTGGTAATTTTAAATTTAATTGATGTAATAGTTTTTCTATGGCCAGACAGGGTGCGGTTGTAAACCATTCTGGTGCTTGCGCAGCAGAAGAATAACCTAATATTTTTGCAATTGGTTTAATATCAAGCTTTTGAGCAGTACTTTGGCGCATTACAATCATAGCTGCTGCACCATCGGCAATGGAACTAGAATTTGCAGCTGTAACGCTGCCATTTGGATTAAAGGCCGGTTTTAACAGAGGAATTTTTTCTGGTTTGGCTTTGCCTGGAATCTCATCTGTACTGATAGTAACTGGTCCAGTTTTAAGTTGAATCGTAACAGGGATTATCTCTTGCGCAAACCAACCGTTTTTTATTGCTTGTTGCGCTAAGCTTAACGAGCGTAAAGTAAATTCATCTTGTTCTGAGCGCGAAATATTTAATTCATTAGCTGTTTCATCGGCGATTACGCCCATTAGCTTTTTAGAGTAGGCATCTTCTAAGCCATCAACAAACATGTGATCGTAAAGTTGTGCATTACCCATTCTATAGCCGCTACGAGCTTTGTCGAGGTAATATGGGGAATTAGTCATACTTTCCATACCGCCTGCAACAATTATTTGCACTTCATCTGATCGAGCTAACAATACATCGCAGGCATTCATTACTGCTTTCATTCCTGAGCCACAAACTTTATTTACTGTTGAGCAACTGGTGGCTTTGGGTAAATCTGCACCAAGCGCAGCTTGGCGTGCTGGAGCCTGTCCAACCCCAGCAGGCAGCACACAACCCATAATTGCTTCTTGTACTTGGTCTGCGCCAATTTGGGCGCGTTCTATTGCACCGCGGATAGCCAAACTACCTAATTGAGCCGCTGTCAAAGTTGCAAACTCACCCTGTAGAGCTCCAATAGGGGTTCTAGCAAAACCAGTAATAACTAAGGGATCATCTGTTGGCATATTTTTCTCCTAACCATCTAAGATTATAGGCGTAGCTGCATATGCTTGCTAAAAATATGGCCTATAATCAAAATGGGGTGTAAAAATGAATAAAAATATGAGGCTAGTACGCGCATTTTCGATGATAGAAATCGTGGTAGTTATAGCGATTATTTCTATATTGGCATTTATTGCAGTGTCATCGTATAAAGAGCATGTTGCTAGCAGTGCAATAATTACAAGTGCTATATCACTAGAGCCATTCAAAAATGAGGTTTTTAAGCAACATATAAATGGGGTAGTATTTGGTACGGCTACAGAAATTTTAATTGCATCTGCATCCGCAGATAAGCCAAAATATTTAGATCAATTAGTGCGTGGCGAATATGGTTGTTTAGAGCTTCAATACGATTTGGATGCGCTAGGTTTACCAAGTAATAATAGTGAAATACTCACTTTAGTGTATTGTCCACAAACTAATTCGCAAGGCGATATGGTGGAGTGGGTTTGTGGTTACTCAACAGATACTACTACTGAGTACATAACTTATCTACCAGAAGCATGTCAACAAGCAGTTGCGCCTGATACAAGTTTCTAATTGTTCTTATATGTTTCAGGTAAAATGAAACTTAGTACGCCTGCCGTAAATAGCAAAGTTGGAATTACGAGCAGAGCTGTTTGGTATTGCGAAACTGAAGTGCTTGAAATAATGTCCAAAATCATTCCAATCATCGGCTGTGCAATTATCGATCCTATTATCACAATCATGTTAATTAGTGCGCTAGTGGTAGCGCTAGTGTGTTTAGAAGTAATATCTTCACCGATTGAAAAAACTAAAATTTCAGCACTAGAGAAAAAGCCGAGACAAAATAATGCTGTGTACATATAAAAAGATGGTATATAAGGCATAAAAATAATTACCGATGCACTAAACCCTGCAACAATTGAACCAAAAATTAATGGTAAGCGACGTGATGCAAGTCGATTTGAAACTATTCCCCATAAGGGTCCGCCAATACCAAAACCTAAAAACACCATCGAGGATGCAAAAGCTGCTTGAGTCTTGCTATAACCAATAACTTCTAAGAAAGGCATAGCCCACATTTCAGCAAAACCAGACAAAGGTAGAAAAGAAAAGCAGCCGATCAGACCGGCTAACCAAATCGGTTTGCTGCGCAATTTTAAAACAAAACTCTGCAACATAGGTTCTGATGAGTGCTTTACCTCATTAGTCATATTCGAATGCGGATTATCGCGAATTATTAACCACATCAAAATTGCTAAGGTTAAACCAACAATCGCTGATACATTCAGAGCAGATTGCCAAGGTTGGTATTGTAATTGTTTAGCGAAGATTATTTCGCCGCCAATTGCCCCGAGCATTCCTGCTGAAGTACAAATGCCCACCATGAGTGCATAATAATGGCGCGGTAACCAGCTAGAAATAATTTTTAGGAAGCCAACGAAAGCGAAGGCGGATCCAAAACCTATAATCAGTCTTCCCATTTGAGCGACTAGAATTTGGTTACTTAAGGTAAAACAATATGTTCCCAAGCCACAGATCACACAGGCTAGAGTCAATACAACTCGAGGCCCATATTTATCAATAAGCAAACCAACCGGAATTTGTGCGAGTAAATACGCATAATAGTATGAGGCAGATAATAGACCTAGACCGGTATTGCTTATATTAAAAGTTTGCATTAGTTCGAAACTAATAACGCTAGGCGCCACACGTAAATAATATACATAGCAATAAAATAAGCCGGCAAAGACGCAGACAATAAATGCTTTATTAGTAATAGAGGGTCGGTTTATGGCCGGTAAATCGGCTGCTAGCACCCTGTTCGTTGTCACTATAGATTCGTACCATCAAAGAACTACCGATCCAATTATTATATAGTGGCAGCTATAATTCAACACATTTTAACATGATTAGCTTGACAAGCTAAATTATAGATTATCTAATACACAAATGTACCTATTTAAAAAATTATACAATTCAACTAAATGGTCTTTTGCTGGACTAGTTTACGCCTATAAAAACGAATTTGCATTTCGCTTAGAGGTATGGGCGGCGGCAATCTTGAGCCCACTAGCTTATTTGATAGCGGACAACATTTATCAGCTAATCTGGCTACTAGTAAGTCTACATCTAGTATTGTTAGTAGAGTTAAGTAATACAGCGATTGACGCA
>CAYPGU010000156.1:0-4418 GCA_964409995.1 uncultured Legionellaceae bacterium
CGCGTCCGGGATGACATTATCGTCTGAAGACGCGTCCGGGATGACACTATCGTCTGAAGACCCTACTGGATGACGTTAAAGTTAACCAGCAACTTTTCGCAAACGCTTCATAGCCTCTTGCAAAGTCGCCATATCAGTTGCTATCGAAGCTCTTAAATATCCAGGGGCACCAAAGGCAGCGCCTGGTACTAAGGCTAAACCAACGCTATTAATTAAATGTTCAGCAAACTCTGTATCGTTAGTGACACCTGGGATTGCCAAGCGTTGAATTAAATCAGTAACTTTAAAGAATGCATAAAATGCTCCGTCTGCATTTAAACATTCGATTCCTGGCATGCTGTTCAATTCCTTGTGCACAAAATCATTGCGTTCTTTGAATGCTTTGTTCATGACCGCGATGCAAGATTGATCGCCATCTAATGCAGCAGTAGCGGCTACTTGTGACACTGAACATGCATTTGTAGTGCTTTGGCTTTGCATTTTATGCATGGCTTGAATTAAATTCTTAGGCCCTGCAGCATAACCTATGCGCCAACCAGTCATTGAATATGCTTTAGATACGCCATTCACAACGACAGTGCGATCATATAAATCTGGACAAGCCATTAAAATATTTGCGAAGGCAAAATTTGCCCACCAAGTGTGCTCATAAATATCATCAGATAAAACTATCACTTGCGGATGCTTGAGCAATACTTCGCCCAGTGCAGCTAATTCTTCGCGCGTATAAGCAATCCCGGTAGGGTTGGATGGACTGTTTAAAATTAGCAAACGACTTTTGGGAGTGATTGCAGCAGCTAATTGTTGCGGCGTGATTTTAAATTTTTGCGCGATATCAGCTAAGATGAATACTGGTTTGGCGCCGGCTAGCAATGCCATATCCGGATAAGAAACCCAGTATGGCGCTGGTATAATAACTTCGTCCCCTGGGTTGAGCAAAGCCTGCATTACATTGTAAATGCTATGCTTGGCGCCACATGAAACTAAAATTTGATCTAATTTATATAACAGATTATTTTCGCGTTCTAATTTGCCGATCACAGCTTTCTTTAAGTCCAAAATACCATCAACTGCGGTATAACGCGTAAAGTTTTCATCGATGGCTCGTTTGGCGGCTGCCTTGATATGCTCTGGGGTTGGAAAATCTGGTTCGCCTGCACCGAGGCCGATAATATCTTTCCCGGCAGCCTTCAGGGCAGCGGCTTTGGCGGTTACGGCCAGGGTAGGGGATGGCTTGATGCTGTTTACTCGGTCAGAAAGTTGGATATCCAAGGGTTCCTCCACGGGGCGTTATATAGTAATATTGTCTGATGCAAAACAAGAAATTTACTATAGTTGGCGACTATAAACCAGCCGGGGATCAACCCACCGCAATCAAAAGCCTCGTAGATGGCATTAACGATGGCCTTATGCATCAGGTATTGCTGGGGGTGACTGGTTCGGGCAAAACTTTTACGATTGCCAACCTAATTCAACAGACCCAACGTCCAACCCTGATTTTGGCGCCAAATAAAACTTTGGCAGCTCAATTGTATGGAGAAATGAAGACATTTTTCCCGCACAATTCGATTGAATACTTTGTATCCTACTATGACTATTATCAGCCGGAAGCATATGTGCCATCTTCTGACACCTTTATTGAAAAGGATTCTTCGATTAATGAACATATCGAACGCATGCGTTTATCCGCTACTAAAGCGTTGTTAGAGCGGCCAGACACTGTCATTGTTGGCACTGTTTCAGCGATTTATGGTCTGGGTGATCCCAAACAGTATTTATCAATGGTCTTACATCTATCACGCGGCGATCTAATTGAACAACGTCAAATATTACGTCGCTTAGCAGAATTACAATATACGCGTAATGATATTGATTTTCGTCGCGCCACATATCGAGTGCGCGGTGATGTAATCGATGTGTTTCCGGCCGAATCTGAAATCGAAGGGGTGCGGATAGAATTACTCGGCGATGAAATTGAGCAAATCAGTATTTTTGATCCGTTAACTGGGGCAATTATTGAGCGCATTCCACGCATAACTATTTATCCTAAAACACATTATGTTACCCCGCGGCAAACCCTACTTGATGCGATTGAGAATATTAAAGTAGAACTCAAAGGTCGCATTACCGATTTTAATAATGCGAATAAGCTAATCGAAGCACAACGCATCGAACAACGTACCCGCTTTGATTTAGAAATGATGCAAGAACTAGGTTACTGTTCTGGGATTGAAAACTATTCACGCTATTTATCCGGACGCAGCCCAGGCGAGCCACCACCGACCTTGATTGATTATTTGCCGCGTAATGCATTAATCGTGATTGATGAGTCGCATGTAACAGTGCCGCAGTTAGGCGCAATGTACGAAGGAGATAAATCACGTAAGACTAATTTGGTGGATTATGGTTTTCGTTTACTCTCGGCTTTAGATAATAGACCGTTAAAATTTTCTGAGTTTGCCAAATTGCAGCCGCAAACTATTTATGTTTCCGCCACACCCGGCAAATATGAAATGGAAATTAAGGATAACTTGGCCGAGCAGGTAATTCGCCCCACTGGTCTTATTGATCCAATTGTTGAAGTGCGCCCTGTAAGTACGCAAGTAGATGATTTGTTATCCGAAATTAATTTACGAGTTAAAAATAATGAAAGAGTTCTAGTTACTACTTTAACCAAACGCATGGCTGAGGATTTGACAACATATTTGGAAGAGCATGGCATCAAAGTACGCTATCTGCATTCTGACGTGCCAACTGTGGAGCGTGTAGAAATAATTCGTGATTTACGTGCTGGTGAATTTGATGTCTTGGTAGGTATCAACTTATTACGTGAAGGTTTAGATTTGCCGGAAGTATCACTGGTGGCGATTCTAGATGCGGATAAGGAAGGCTTTTTACGTTCGGATCGCTCCTTGATTCAAACCATCGGTCGTGCCGCGCGCAATATTAATGGCAAAGCAATTCTCTATGCAGAAAAAATTACCGGCTCGATGGAACGTGCGATGGCTGAAACGGAACGGCGTCGGATCAAACAAATTGCGCATAATGTTGAACATGGAATCACGCCAACAACAATTTCCAAATCGATCTTAGATATTATGGAAGGCGCGCATGTTGGCATGAAGTATAATCGCAAGAGTGCCAAAAATCGTGAAGTAGTCGAAGCCATCGATTATTCTTTGCTAACAACCAAAGAGCTTGTGAAGAAAATTGCTGAATTAGAAGAGAAGATGTATCAGCATGCTAAGAACTTAGAGTTTGAACAAGCTGCGGCAGTACGTGATCAAGTGCGTAAATTGCAGCAGCATACAATAGATGTAAGTTAAGCTTAATTCACTTAGGCCAGTTTTAGCCTACAATGCCAAGGTCCTTTAGTATTCGTTCTTATGTTTGATTCATGTATTTGTGTTACGCTCTTTACTTGATCAAGCTTTACACACAATTTGTCTGTGCTAGTACTGGGAGTCCAAATTTGTACCGGATCTTTCCATCCGTCTGAGTCTGAGCCAATATTGATTGTCGGATCCTCTGGTGGCCATGGATACAGAATTTTTGGTGTGGCAGTTACTGCAATTGAGCGATCAGATAATTTTGCTAATACCTTATAAGCCAGCGAATCAGGATTGAATACACTTTCGTTTTCAGCACTAACATATACAGCACGATTTCGTTGCGCACCCATATACCTCTTAGCATGCAAAGGTTTTTGTTCGTATTTAAAGAAAAGATTACTTGCAATTACCAAGCCATCTAAAACGTCATTTATTTTACCAGTTTCACAACCTAAAAGATTAATATGCGCTATTTTGCCCGGTGCTGCATTGACTAATCTAGCTATATTGTCAGAAAGTTCTTCTGCACAACATTCATCCCATACACCATGCTTAACAACTCGATTATGTATCCAATGCCCATCTATGACTAAAGTTGAACCATCCAAACAATTTTCTAAAGCATATTGCAGGCAGGGCTCACTATCGACAAACATAGGATTATCAGCGCTATGTTTGTGGTGCATTACCTTTAACCCTTCTCGAATTTCTTCGTCATATTCAACATATTGCGGATGAACAGCAATTATGCGTCTACTTCGATTTTCGGATCCAAAGTGATTTACTATTCCGATTCTGCTTAGTATGGCATTGAATCTATAAAAATTAGCCGCGTCTTGAAATTGAGTTTGGCGCATAATCTCATCTCTTGGTCCCACTAAAAGTAAATACTTAATTCTTTGTATAAGTGTGCCTTCACGTACTGTTTGATGAGTTTTACGTGTGAGTTGAAAATCGATCGGCCTAGATGAATTTTCTCGTAAAGCTTGTTGAATGATTTGAAGAATTTCTTCCGCAGTCAAATCCTTTTTGAATAATATTTTTGGCATAATCCTCTGCTCGTTAAATTTAGAGCGATAGTACGCA
>CAYPGU010000157.1:0-4392 GCA_964409995.1 uncultured Legionellaceae bacterium
AAATATTCTGGTACCGAAGTTAAAGTGGATGGTAAAGATCTACTAGTACTGCGTGAAGAAGATATTATGGGCGTAATCGAAGGTTAAAGGTAGGGGATAAAAAATGGCAGTAGATTTAAAATTTGGCGCGGATGCGCGTCAACGTTTGCTAGATGGTGTGATTGCATTAGCTAATGCGGTAGGCGAAACACTAGGTCCACGTGGAAGAAACGTGGTAATTGAAAGTAAATACGGTTCACCAACCATCACTAAAGATGGCGTATCAGTTGCTAAAGCAATTGTCTTAGAAGACAGTATTGCTAATATGGGCGCGCAAATGATTAAAGAAGTCGCGTCGCAAACTTCTGATGTAGCTGGTGACGGTACAACAACGGCAACAGTATTGGCGAAGAACATTGTGATTGAAGGCAACAAATGTGTGGTTGCTGGTATGAACCCAATGGATCTTAAACGCGGTATTGATAAAGCAGTATTAGTTGCGGTTGAAGAAATCAAGAAGATGTCTATTCCATGTAAAGACGACAACATTATTGCGCAAGTTGGTACAATTTCTGCAAACTCAGACGCAACAATTGGCAAGATCATTGCTGATGCAATGTCTAAAGTTGGTAAAGAAGGTGTTATCACTGTTGAAGATGGCAATGGTCTGGATGATGAGTTATCAGTTGTAGAAGGTATGCAATTCGATCGCGGCTATATATCACCATACTTTGTTAACAACCAACAAAACATGTCTTGCGAATTAGAAAATCCTTATATTCTATTAGTCGACAAGAAGATCAGTAATATTCGTGAAATGTTACCAGTCTTGGAAGGCGTAGCTAAATCAGGCCGCTCATTATTGATCGTAGCGGAAGATGTGGAAGGCGAAGCTTTGGCAACTTTGGTAGTTAATAACATACGCGGTATTGTTAAAGTTTGTGCAGTTAAAGCACCTGGCTTTGGTGATCGTCGCAAAGCAATGTTAGAAGATGTTGCTGTTCTAACCAGCGCGCAAGTAATTGCGGAAGAGTTAGGTATGACTTTAGAGACTGCTACGTTGGAAAATCTTGGCTCAGCGAAACGCGTACTAGTAACTAAAGACAACACTACAATTATTGATGGTAGTGGTGATAGCAAGAAGATTGAAGCACGTGTAACTCAAATTCGTGGTCAAATCGAAGAAACTTCTTCTGACTATGATCGTGAAAAACTACAAGAACGTGTAGCTAAGTTATCTGGTGGTGTTGCCGTTATCAAAGTTGGTGCAGCTACCGAAGTAGAAATGAAAGAAAAGAAAGCTCGCGTTGACGATGCCTTGCATGCAACACGTGCTGCGGTTGAAGAAGGAGTATTACCAGGTGGTGGCGTGGCTTTGATGCGTGTTGCCAAAGCGGTACAAAAAGTAGTTGGTGATAATGATGATCAAAATCAAGGCATCAACATTGTATTACGTGCATTAGAAGCACCATTGCGTCAAATCGTGGCGAATGCCGGTGGTGAACCAGCCGTAGTAGTAGACAAAGTTAAAGCTGAAACTGGCAACTTTGGTTACAACGCTGCAACCGGTGAATTTGGTGATATGTTGAAGTTTGGTATTCTTGATCCAGCTAAAGTAACTCGTTCTGCATTACAACATGCAGCTTCGATTGCTGGTTTGATGATCACAACTGAATGCACAATTTCTGAGTTACCGAAGAAAGATGCAGCTCCTGCCGCGCACGATATGGGTGGCATGGGTGGAATGGGCGGCATGATGTAATCTCTCTTGCTGTTCGTAAAAACCCCGCTTCGTGCGGGGTTTTTTTTTGCATTGATGAAATATAAACCCATGTGTTAAAATGAGCTTTTACTTGGAGATAGGCATGGGAGATATTACACAGAAGTTACTAGCAGATCTCGGCACCATTTTGCATACACCTGCGGCTGAATCCAGTTTTACCAAAATGCTTTTAGACTTAAACATGCTAGAGTTCAAGATATCAGTGTTAATTGATGACTTGCAACAGGCTAGATCTGAAGAAGAAGTATTGGCTGCCTGGGCTAGTATTGCAAGTGTCCTGTATTCTGCCTATAGAGTACATCATGGCGATACAAGCAAGAATTCTATGTTAAAAAATGGACTGCTTGAACCATTGATTCGAGTAGTCAACGCTTGTGTTTTAGAGCTTAGCTGCAAGAAATATAAAGAGGTATTATCAGAACAAAAAGACGATGCAAAAGACATATTTAAATTACTATGTGCTGTATGCGAGTTTTATTCTGTAAATGACAACATTCCTGAAATGTTGCAATCGATACAGACCACAATAGACTTTAGAGAAATTGCTGAATTAGCACGTACTATAGAAGATGCAATATTCTATGAGTTTCAAGGTAGTGAAATATCACGTAGACTTACGCAACAAAATCCACACGGCACCCTCGATGATAGCGTGAAACTATTGAAAGAATCGGTGGCTATTCTCAAAGAAAATTGTGTCACCCTGATTGGGCCAGACAAGTTAATATTACAACACAATATGAATGCACTGAGCATTGCTATCTCAAAGCAAATGCAAGCCTTAATAGAGGCAGCTGCTGAAATTGGTCCAAACATCAGTGTTAAAATGGATGTTCTATATTATCAGTGTTTGAAACTGTTAAATGAGATGGAATCTTGCCTACTAAAACCAGGCGTTGATATTGCTCAGCTGCGCGCTACAAGTTATAAAGATTTAGATGTGGCAACACAGGTTGCTAGTCCAAAACCGATGGGCAATTTATTGGCCACCAGAGGATTAATCGGGTTATTAAACAGTGAGCCTATTGATAAACTAGAATCAATCTTCAAAGCAAGTTTGAGATGCATGCCGCAAGACATTACTCCGCAATATGCAAACTTAGAAAATAGATATGCAAATTGTTGTGTAGCATATGCAGCGGTGGCTTATCTTGTAGATCATGAATTGGCTAAGTCTGTTGCAATCAGTGAACATCCATATGCTAAGATTGCTAAAAAATTATATGCTGGGAATATGTATAATCCTGGCTGCTTATCTTTGATTAGAGCAGAAGATTTAATGCAAACAGCAGCTGATTTGTATGTAAATTCATGGACTAGGACAAATACGAAAGGAGAGGGCATTTCTTACGGTAAGCAAGCAGAAAAATTCTTATTGAGTATCCGTAATCATCCAGCTTGTAAGGCTAACAAAGCAGCTTTAGCAATTATAAATAATGCTCAGCCGCAGCCAACGAGTGGCTATTTGCCTAGCTTTGTAGGACGTAATAAGGAAACTCTAGCTATGCTTGTTGGGGCTGTGAGTATAGCTGCAGCAGGTATATACCTATTACAAGACTCAGATCAGACTCGCGCTACTCCTAAGCTCACTATGTAATTATTTTTGCTCTGCATCTAGGCCTAGACTACGTAAGTAGTACCTAGGCTTAATGCATGCACTAAGCGGGATCTGAATCTATAATGTGCTTAGTAAACGACTACTATGGATGACCAATATGCAAATGGATAATAAGTTGATTAACCCTATACTAACCGCGGCTCTAGCCCTGGGGTTATTAGCCTTAGCCCCGGTTACTTACGCAGCATTTAATAGTATGCCTACTACACCAAGCAATCCTCAACCAACTCCGGCTGGCATGGAAAAGTGCTATGGGATTGCAAAATCTGGCATGAACGATTGTGATACAGGTTCTACCTGCGTTAGATCCATTATCGATAACGATCCAAATTACTTCTTATACGTACCCAAAGGTTTATGTGCCAAAATCGCTGGCGGCATGGCAACACCTACAAATGGCGGCGTAGTGAATCCAAATACTGATATTAATACTAATGTTAATACACGTTTTGAGTCTTCAGATGATATGAGTTTGGATAATGGTGAGATGAATCAGCAGTAATTCTATTCGAGATCCCCGATACCGCAAAAGCGGTTCGGGGATGCAGTCTTAAGCATTCACACTTTCCGCTTCTTCAACACTTACCGTTTTGTAAGCTGGAGCTTTGGGTTCGATAGCATCTAATTTTTCCAACATGGTAGCTAGGTTTTGCTCCCAAGCGGATTGTTTACTCTTTAGCGCGTTATTTTCGGCCATTAGTTTGGCATATTTTTCTTCTAATTCTTCAGCCTGTAAACGCAATAATTCTATTGTTTCAATAGCGTTATCAATCTTATCCTCTAACTTCTGTAACAACTCACTAGACATTTGGCGACTCTCCTTTGTTTAAAACATCACATATAAAACTTGAGAAAAACTATAGCACAATATTAATAGAATATGGTCTCTAGTTCGATTCCTTTTTCTTCCATAATTGCTCGTAAAGCTTTAAGCGCTTCAACTTGGATCTGACGCACGCGTTCGCGAGTTAAACCTACTTCAGAACCAACCTCTTCTAGCGTTGCAGCTTCG
>CAYPGU010000158.1:0-4354 GCA_964409995.1 uncultured Legionellaceae bacterium
TCAGACGATAATGTCATCCCGGACGTGTCTTCAGACGATAATGTCATCCCGGACGTGTCTTCAGACGATAATGTCATCCCGGACGTGTCTTCAGACGATAATGTCATCCCGGACGCGTCTTCAGACGCGAGCCGGGACAGGAAGTGACGGGATCTGCAATTGAACAAGGTTAAATTACAAGTCTCTTTGCACTAACTTGGATCATTTCAAGCTGCCGATTTCTTTCAGCGTCATTGTTATTAATTTTTGCTTCCAATAATCTCTGAATCTTATACGGCGTTGTTGGATCTTGAAACATCGCCATCAATGGCGCATTCAAGGCCTCATACATTGCACGCAAGTCTTCCGCATTGCCACCAGCAATACGTGGAATCAGTTGCCGCTGAACTTTTAGCGCTTGATCTAAACGTTGCTCTAAAGCAGTTAATCTAGCCGCATCTAAATCAGCACTCCAAGAATCGGCAGCTTCAAATACTATGATGCCGCCGATTCTAACCAAGGGATGAGCTTGGATCGCACCGATTAGGAGCTTGCCAGATTTAAGCGCAAACTTTAACCATGGATTATATTTTTTATCTGATAATTCATTCATGCGCTGCGCCAAACCACCACTAATCGACATCGACAACTCAAAACATTGTTTGGGTAGTGGTTGTTGGATAAACAGGCTTAAGTTTGACCAACTAGGATCGATAACAACTCCATCGGTAAGCAACATTGCAACATTAGCTGCTTGCGGATGCGAAATTGTTTTTAGATATGCTAGAACTAAACGCTTATTTGCTTGGATTGCAAAAGCAGTTGGGTTTGGAAAACTGCGCATAGAGCGTGCAATAGACTCATCATCTAATCCAGCATGCTGGTAATATTCTGATTGCCTCTCGTATGCTAAATCATAATCAAACAAAGCAGCTATTGCAGTTTGACGCGCCGAACAATATTCCAACTTAGCAGTTTGAATCTCCAGCTCCAAAGTATTTACTTGTTCTTGCATGCCAGGTTGCGTCAATTCAACTAATTTAAAGCGAGCTTTTTGTGCTTTTAAACCCTGCCATTTCTTATACAAAGTTTGTAACTGCAAATCATCAGCCAATAGTAGCTCTATTATTTCATCTCTTTGTTCTTCATCAGAAGAAACAGCACTAGCAGTTGGCACTGATATAAATGCGGCATAGGCAGGGAGTAGTCCTTTTTTACGCTGACCTGCTTTGTCGATGTGACCTGGATTGGTAGGTTTGGGGTGGAACATTTTAACTGCTTGATTTAAATAAATAGTAGTTATTTTTTACTTGGCAGGCGATTGCATGTCAAGCTTATTTTATCCAAGTCTCTTGTTAGCTTGCCCGTTTAGAACCTCAGATTGAGACTAAAATGCCGGCCTTGCTGTTTTCCTGAGGCAGTAATTTTTTTGTGTTATTGCAGTTAAAAAATTTTCTTTTGGCTCCGACTTTTGCCTTAGCGCAAAGTTTTCACGTAGCATTAATTTTAAGCTAGCAATTTCACCTCTTACAGCCATTAACGAGTCGGCAGCGGCATCTTGTTCCCGTTGGCGCAATTCAAGTTCTAACTTTGCAGCGTGACTTGGCTCTTTTTCGTATCGAATAAAGGCACTATGATAATTTCTGGACGCCATGTCATTTTTTATAACTAATAATTTTGCTCGTTCTTTTAAGCGCTGCAACTTAATTATGATCTCATACATTATATGGTCTCCAATAATTATTAGCCTTATTTTAGTTATTACACATCCCCTGGATTTAACAAGCTATAAGCGAAAAATAGATAAAGCCGCCAAGTCCATCACCTATTTGCCCTTGTTTTTCGGCTAATTATCCGGTAAACATTTGCTTTCATTTATGAGTTATGGAGATACAGATGCCTGCAAGATTCGAAAACCACTCTTTAGTCTTAGAGATAAACGGCGAAACTACCACCTTCACCAGAAGCCCAGATAATTGCCGAAATTTAGTCTTGATCTTAACCAAGATTCAAGAACAAGGCTTAGTAACAAAGGAAAAATTTGCAGCTCTAGTATCTAATCTAACAACCGTGGCTAATTCTGTAAGTATTGCAGAGCGGATTGCTAGTCTTATTAAACCGCAACCTACTGACCCTCAATGGCACCAAAAACAGGGCGCATTTGAAGTCTTTAGTGCGTTTCTTGCCGCTCTTCGTGAAATGCATGGCATGGAAGCTCCAATTTCCTTTCATAGCTCCTCTTGCTTCCCGGAACGCTTTACCGATAAAAAGGAAGATGTAAGAGTAATAGGTGAAGAAGAGAAAGAGACTAATGATTTTATTTTTAGAGTGTGTATGACCCTGGGCGGGGTAAGATTTGAAGATTCTAAAACCTATAATCCAGAGGCGCGCCAAAGGCTGTTAAGGGCAGTTGAAGAAGAGAGACTAAGAACAGACCAAATAATCGCAAGTTTGCTTAGACCAACTGTTGTGCAGGCCTAAATCATTGCCCATAGCTAGTTTTTTGGGCTGGCTATGGGATATCGAACGATAGATTCTTGTAAATACATATTTTAACTTTCAGTTACATAGCTAAAAAATAACTGCCCTCTTGACCACAATCCTACACTTAAGTATCATCTGCAAACCATCTATTCCCCGGTAGCTCAGTCGGTAGAGCAAGTGGCTGTTAACCACTGGGTCAGCGGTTCGAGTCCGTTCCGGGGAGCCAATAAATTCAAGGGATCTAGCGATCCAAGCATTTCAGCGAAAATAGCCAAGTCACCAATAAGTCACCAGAAAATGTTATGTTAAGGTCTGAGTAATAGTTGAGGTCTAAATGTCAAAGAAACCCACCGGTATAGTAGGCCCTACAAAAATTACAGCATTACCCAATAATCAGGCCTTAAAGACACATGAAAAGAAGTCATGGCCTGAAGACCAGAAACAAATTGAAGATATAATTTCTGATATTTTTGTTAATGAGTGGCGGAAATTAGGGGTAGAAATATCAAAAGATAGTGGTGGGACAGAAGATTTAGATTACCTACTAACTATGCCAAATAAAAATAAGTCTTATCTGGAACTCATGGAAGCTCTTACCCCATTGCCAGGAGAAAAACCTTTTTCACCTGGAACTCAAACTCACCATGCCAAGGAATATGTTGATAAAATATATGGAGTTATAGATAAAAAAACTAATTTGTATGGATTTAAACATTTATGGCCTATAGAAGAATTATCTAATCACTCATGGATAAGTCTTCCTTCATCCGAATTTGAGATATTTGTAGGTGAAAATAAAATAGAGGATAAATAATTTTTCATAACCATAAATTTTCTTCTAAAGTGGTGGTGGTTTCCAATATGCTATTAATTTACATCATTCCTGATCAAAATATGTCTCTATCTGTTTTACAAAATCTCTTGCATTATGTAATTCAGGATCACGCAAGAGATCTTTTTCTAATACTCTAGTGACCCACCGTGGTCCATGATGCTTTGCGCTACCAATGCTCTTACAGAAACTTTCCAATTGACCAACTTTTACAACAAAAAAACCTATTTTAGCTAATTCAGAGAGTAATTTATTTATAGCCGTCACCTCTTTAGCATCCAAAAATACTGACACCCCATTTTTCTTTGCTTGATTCCAAAGTGAATTAGATTTAACTACATCTTTGATCATATTTTTAATCTTAGAATCTACTACCATCTGCGAAGATAACGAATCAAGAATCTTATTAATTTCAACTTTAACATCATTTAATGCCAAAGGAGTTGGCTTTTTGTCTAGAAAATTCCTGATTATTTGATATTCATTACTTATATCACTCCATTTACCACCAAGCAGCTCATAAATATCCCTAACATTAGTTTGTTTATTAAAAATATCAAAATCAGCGATAACCGCAGTTTTAACTTTTAGTTTAGCCAATGCACGTACAATAACAGGTAATCGATCTTTACCACCCGACGATGTAAATAATAAATCTGGTATTCTTTTTTCTGATGAGCTTTCAATTATTGTTGCAAGCATAGCTGCAAAAAATCTGCAATCCGCATCAGATTCGCATATTGTCACACCCTCATGGAACAAACCATCAAGGATATTAGAATATCTCAATATTGGATCTGACCATAATGATTTAACATCTTCTGCACCTAAAACGTTAGCATAATTATAGTTATCTTTACGAGTTAGTCGCAAGATATTCAAAGATTCACTACCAACATCTAACAACCCACGAAGAATATCTCCGCTGTGCGTAGAAATAAATAATTGATTATTTAAATATTCTTTTGCGAGCATTTGACCTAATAGTCTTGCTTGGGGGGTATGTAAAAAAGCTTCTGGCTCATCAAGTAGCGTAACAAATACTTGCTTAACCATCGT
>CAYPGU010000159.1:0-4327 GCA_964409995.1 uncultured Legionellaceae bacterium
CTGGGGCCATTTGCCAAAAGTTTAGCCTGGCTCACCTACATTCTATTCTTATATTCGCTGATGGCAGCATATACTTCTGGTGGCATCAGTATGATGGCCAAACTTCTAAATTTTAAAATAGAAAACCCGCAAGAGGGTGCTCTGATCGCCTTAGATTTTGTTTTGCCCTTTGCGCTGATAGTCTATCTGGGCGCATCTTGGGTTGATCGCTTAAATCGTCTGCTAATGCTGGGTTTAATAATTTCATTTGTAGGCATGTGCGCTTTGTCATTCAAGATTGGACGCGCCGATCATTTTTATGCGGTTGGCGAGAGCAAATATTTGTTATTTACGGTGCCATTGCTAGTCACTTCTTTTGGGTATCATTTATTGATTCCAACTTTGAAATCATATTTAGATGAAAATGTGGCTAAATTACGCTGGGTAATTTTGATTGGTGGGTTTTTACCTCTTCTTGTATATTCGGTTTGGCAATTAATTATCATGAACTTGATTCCAACTTGGGGCGCTAATGGCTTGGTGCAAATGTTGGATTCGCTCGGTAATCCTGCGGACAATATTGCAAGTTCTTTGGAAACGCATGGGGCGGTTATGCGTGGCTGTGTAATTTGGTTTTGCTATTTTGCCTTAACTAGCTCTTTTATTGGTGTTGGGTTAGGGATTTCTGATTTCTTCTCTGATGGTTTAAAAATTCATAAAACCAAAAAAGGTCGCGCAATATTAAGTGGTTTAACATTTGTGCCACCGATGATTTATACATTCATTTATCCGCAAGGGTTTTTGCTGGCGCTAACTTATGCTGGCGTATTTGCGGCAATTTTATTGATTATTTTTCCAATTTGTATGGCATGGAGTGCACGGTATGTAAACAAACTACATGGTAAATATACCATGTGGGGCGGAAAACCTTTGTTAATCTTAGGTCTGTTGTTTGGTGTTTTTGTGGTGTTTGCGGATATTTTTCAACGTATGGGTATTTTACCTGTACCTTAATTAAGGATAGATCATGTCAAAGAATATTTTCGAAGATGCGATTGTGCGTTTGGATGCGGCTTTCTCGAATGCTAATATAGAGCCAGAAATTATCGAACAACTAAAACATCCAAAACAAATTTTGGAAGTGGCCGTGCCCTTGCGTATGGATGATGGTTCCTTGCGTATCTTTAGAGGTTATCGTGTGCGGCATAATGATGCACTTGGTCCGACCAAGGGTGGGATTCGTTACCATCCAAATGTAACGCGTGAAGAGGTAATGGCCTTAGCATTTTGGATGACCTTAAAATGTGCTTTGGCTGGTTTACCATATGGTGGCGGCAAGGGTGGCATCACAGTCAATCCAAAAGAATTATCCAAATTAGAGTTGGAGCGTTTGAGTAGAAGTTATATGGATGGGATTGCGGATTTCGTTGGCCCGCAGCGCGATATACCTGCGCCAGATGTTTACACCAATCCAATGATCATGGGTTGGATGATGGACGAGTATTCAGCAATCAAGCGTCGACGCACGCCAGCAGTTATAACCGGCAAACCGATACCTTTAGGTGGCAGTTTGGGGCGTGATGATGCAACTGGACGTGGTGCATATTATTGCATCAAAGAATTGGAAAAATTAAAAGGCTGGCAACCACAAAATATTAAAGTTGCGGTGCAAGGTTTTGGTAATGCTGGGCAGCACATAGCACAATTGTTGCATAATGATGGTTATAGAATCATTGCTATTAGCGATTCACAAGGCGGTATTTTCTCAGAAAATGGTTTTGATGTGCCGTCAATCATCAAAGCAAAAATGGATACCATGCGCGTGCAAGCAGTTTATTGCACTGGCTCTGTGTGTGAAAAAGTTGATGCCCAACACATCACCAACGAAGAACTATTGGAATTACCGGTGGATATTTTAATTCCAGCTGCTTTGGAAGATCAAATAACCGAAACAAATGCGGCGCGCATCAAAGCCCCATACATTGTAGAATTAGCTAATGGTCCGGTAAATAGCGCGGCTGATTCTATTCTTGATAAACAAAATAAATTTATTATTCCAGATATTTTGGCCAATGCCGGCGGAGTAATTGTAAGTTATTTTGAATGGGTGCAAAACAACACTGGCTACTATTGGCCGGTTGAAGAAGTGCATCAAAAATTAAAGACTACGATCACGGCTGCCTTTAATGCTGTGCATCAGTTAAGCCAGAGCAAGACTATTTCAATGCGTACCGCTGCCAATGTGCATGCCTTGAATAGAATCGCAGCTGCAATTCGTGCTGGTGGAACGCAAGAATATTTCACGGTATTGGATTGATAGGGGTAGATAGGTCATCTAACGCATGCTACAATTTAGGTAAGTAAACGGATTTAATACCTTATGCGTTATAAATATTGGCTAGTAGCACTCATGATATTCATGGTTGGTTGTTCCCCAGCCATGAATGGCTCATATAAAAATCAGCGCACCTCCAAAGCTGAGAGGGCTAAAGCCTGTAAAACGCCAAAAGCAAAAAAAGTAAAGAAGCCAAAGCCGCCTAAAAAATGTAAAGCACCGAAACCAAAGAAAGCTGCCAAGAAGAAATCCTGCAAATGTAAAAAATGTAAGGCACGTAGTTGTGAACCAAGAATTACCTATGATGGTTCTGGGCCGCCTTGCACTGGCGGACCTGCGCCAGTTACGAACATAAATTTTGGCTCTACTTCTAATTCTAATACACAACGTTCGACGGAAGATGCCATAAGTGCCGCTGAAGTGTATTATCAAACCGGTACTACAGAACTAGATAAACAAAAAGCTTTTGAATTGTATTTGAGCGCTGCACAACGTGGCGATTCAAGCGCTTACACTCGTGTCGGTCAAATGTATATGACTGGCGAAGGCGTCGATCGCAATCCAGGTAAAGGTGTGGAATATTATCGAATGGCTGCTGCTGATGGTTTAGTGATGGCCCAATTACAAATGGGTGATTTCTATCGCGATGGGATTGGCGTACCAAAGGATAATAAAAAATCAATTGAATGGTATATGAAAGCTGCTAACCAAGGTGATTTAAAAGCCATGTTGCGTTTAGGTGAAATGTATCGTGGTTGGTATGGCAATGAACCAGATCCATCACTTGCGATTCAATGGTACAAGCAAGCTGCAGCGATTGGATCTGAAGAAGCTCAAATTCAGGTAGCGTTATTATCTGCTGCAGAAGATGGAAATCAGGCAGATTACAATCGCTTGTTAGAATCTTTGCAAGTTGCTTCTGATGCTGGTGATGCTAAGGCAACTTATGAATTAGGCAATTTTTATTTCGAAGGCCGCTCTGGAGCAAAAAATACTGCACTAGCTATGCAATATTATTCCAAGGCAGCAAAATTAGGTTCTGCGGAAGCTGCATATAAATTAGCTACTATGTATACATATGGTGAAGGCGTGATATCAGATGGAAAGCAAGCAAAAGATTTGTATTATCAGGCTGCAGAGTTAGGCATGCCGATGGCGCAATTCAAAATGGGTGATATGTATTATTATGGTCAGGGCATTCCACGCGATGTATGCAAGGCAAAAGATTGGTATTTGAAGGCCGCACAACAAAATTTACCTATGGCTCAAGCCAGAATGGGGGATTTATATTTATCTGGTACAGCTGTGCCACGCTATTTACCGCGGGCAGCATATTGGTATGAACAAGCTGCAATACTTGGCGATACGTATGCAGAATACATGCTGAGCATTATGTTTAAAGATGGTCGTGGTGTGAGCCCAGATTTAGGTCAAAGTGTGATTTGGTATCAAACAGCTTCTACACATGATGATAGCCCTGCAGCGCAAACCAAAATAGCAAAAATGTATGAACTTGGGCATGGCTTAACCAAAAACATTCAGCAGGCAATGATGTGGTATAGGCGTGCAGCTGATGATGGCTATGCGCCAGCGCAAACTGCATTAGGCGATTTGTTATCTTCAAAAACAGGTGGGTTGGATTACGATTCCGCGATAACATGGTATGTGGCTGCAGCAGAATCAGGTTATCCATATGGTCAATATAGTTTGGGGATTGCAATACTAGAAGGGCGTGGCACAGCTGCAGATCCAGCGCAAGCCGCACAATGGATCAAACGAGCTGCTTATCAAGGTTATAGGCCAGCCCAATATCAATTAGGTCGTTTATATTTTGAAGGGATTGGCTTACAACCGAATGATATTCGTGCCTACGGCTGGTGGAGTATTTCTTTACAGGACATGAACGACATCACGCCACAGAGTTTAACTGAATTGATTGATCGTATGACACCAGACGCACGTCATCGCGCTGTGCAGCTTGAGGCGCGCTATAGAGAGCGTTATGCTATCGCC
>CAYPGU010000160.1:0-4314 GCA_964409995.1 uncultured Legionellaceae bacterium
GTATCTCTGGGATTGATATTGATGTTGGCTATAGAGATATGTTTTATAATTATCAGATTTCTACAGTGGCGCAAGGAAACAAAAAGTTAAAGAATTTTGTTGATCATAAGATATTACGCATCGTAAATAATTTTCAAAATGCTTCAGAATTAATATCGTTTTGGGTTGATTCAAATTTTAGACATATGAATGTAGCCAAAAATTTATCGCTGTGTAGATTTCTGTTTATGGCAGAATTTAAAGAATGGTTTGGCGAAGAAGTGATTGCTGAGATTCGTGGCGTATGTGATGCAAAAGGTAATTCACCATTTTGGGAAGCAATTGGTAGAAAATTTTTCAAAATGGATTTTCAAACAGCAGATGGATTAACTAGTGTGAGTAAACAATTTATTGGCGATTTAGTATCTAGAGAGCCGATTTATGCCGATTTACTCCCAGTTGACGCGCAACAAGTAATTGGTATACCACATCCAGATTCTGCTCCTGCACAGCATTTGCTTGAAGAGCAAGGTTTTGCGTTTAGCAAACACATTGATATTTTTGATGGCGGGCCACTGATATCTGCGCGTAGAGATCAAATTAAAACTGTTGCTAATTCTAAAACTGGTAATGTAGCAAAGATAATTGATAAAGTAGATAGTACAATTCAGGCTATGATTTTTAATACTAGACTTGATGCGCGTATTACTGTTAGCGCAATAATGTTGAACGATAATGGTGATCCGATTTTAGAAGCAGCAACTGCAAAAGTATTGCAAGTTGCAGTAGGTGACCGGGTGCGTTACCTAATAATTTAAGGGAATATTATGCATAGAGCTCATGATCAGTTTATCGGTGGCATGTGGTTTGCTGGCGAAGGAGCACAGTTTGCTTCGATTAATCCAGCGACTGGAGAAAAAATCTGGCAGGGTAATGCAGCATCTAGTGCTCAACTGGAAAAAGCGATGCGTGCTGCGCGGACTATATTGGGCGAATGGATGAGTTTTAGTGTAGATGAACGAGAAGAATATTTAAAAAAATTTATTAGCAAGCTTACCGCACAACAAGATGAATTAGCTCTCGTGTTAGCGCAAGAGACTGGCAAACCACTTTGGGAAGCAAAAACTGAAATCACTGCCATGATCGGTAAATTTGATGTCTCAAAAGCATCTTATGCTGATCGCTGCAAAGAATTATCCAAAGATCTGCAAGGAGTTAATTCAATCACAAGGCATAAGCCACATGGGGTTATGTTAGTGTTGGGCCCATTTAATTTCCCTGGGCATTTACCAAACGGTCATATAATCCCAGCCCTATTAGCTGGAAATACTGTGGTTTTCAAACCAAGTGAGTTGGTGCCGCTATTCAGTGTAAAAATGTTTGAATGTTGGCAAGCTGCTGAATTACCAACTGGTGTGATTAACATGGTGCAAGGTGATGCAGCAATTGGCAAGCAACTGGTCCAACATCCTGAGATTGATGGAATATTATTTACTGGTAGCTTTGCAACCGGGGCTAGTATTCAAGTTGCATCATTACCCTTCCCGAAACGAATTTTAGCACTTGAAATGGGTGGTAATAATCCACTCGTTGTGTATAAACCAAATAATATTGATGCTGCTGTTTATCATACTATTCAATCGGCCTTCATAACGGCAGGGCAACGCTGTAGTTGTGCGCGTAGATTGATTGTAGTTAAAGAGCCACTAGGTGAAAAGTTTGTGCAACGCTTGATTGAAGTAACCAAAGGTTTGCAGATTGGACCATATACTAATAAACCAGAGCCATTTATGGGACCAGTGATATCTAAGCAAGCGGCAGATAAAATTGAAGCCGCATATCAGGATTGGATCTCATTGGGGGCTAAGGTACTAGTACCGATGCAAAGAGACAATCCAGATCTAGCTTTCCTTAGCCCCAGTATTATCGATTGCACGGCAATAAAAAATGCTCCCGATGAAGAAATATTTGGTCCATTATTACGTTTAACATGGGTGCATGATTTTGATGCTGCCATTATCGAGGCAAATAACACTAGCTATGGCTTAACTGCTGGGTTACTGGGTGCAAATCCAAATCGATATCAAGAGTTCTTCCAAGATATTCGTGCTGGGGTTGTCAATTGGAATCGACCAACTACTGGTGCTAGCAGTGCCGCGCCATTTGGTGGCGTAGGCAAGAGTGGTAATTATCGGCCCAGTGCGTACTATGCTGCAGATTATTGTGCTTATCCGGTTGCAAGTATGGAAGATCAAACTTTGCAATTGCCTGCAACATTATCGCCGGGCATTGTGTTATGAAAGATGTAGTGCACGAAATAAATTTTGATGGATTAGTTGGTCCAACGCATAATTATGCTGGTTTATCATATGGAAATGTAGCTTCGCAAACAAATGCAGGGCGTAGCTCAAGCCCAAAGCAAGCAGCAAAGCAAGGCCTAAATAAAATGCGGATTTTGATGGAGCTTGGTATACCGCAAGCTGTAATCCCACCGCAGCAACGACCTAATTTTGAGCTGCTCAGAACGTGCGGTTTTCAAGGGTCTGAGATCAATCTTTTACAGCAAGCATATCGTTATCAACCAGAACTATTAGCTGCTTGTTATTCTGCTTCTAGTATGTGGACCGCAAATATGGCCACTGTGTCCCCTAGCTGTAATACCAAAGATCATAAATTAAATATTACACCGGCTAATTTAACTTATACGCTACATCGCGCACAAGAAGCGCAATTTAACTATACATTATTAAAAACGATCTTTGCTGATCAAAGGCATTTTAATGTCCATCAGCCTTTACCAGCATTTCGCGACTTATCCGATGAAGGGGCAGCAAATCATAGTTTGTTGTGTACTGAGTACGGTGCGCCAGGTTTAGAGTTATATGTTTATGGTCGACTGGGGTTAGATGATAAAGTACAGACCGCTCGTTATCCAGCTCGGCAAACTAAGCTAGCTAGTAGTTCGATTATGCGGCAACATGGTTTAGAGGAACATGGATATTTGCTGGCGCAGCAAAATCCAGCGGTAATTGATGCTGGGGTGTTTCATAATGATGTGATTTTTGTAGCCAATAAGAATGTTATGTTTTATCACAGCGAGGCTTTTTATGACGATCAACATGTTAAGCGGGATTTAGCTAAATTCTTTGCTGGAGATTGTCATTTCTTGGAAGTAACTGATGAGCAATTATCTATCGAAGAGTCAATTGCTACTTATATTTTTAATAGTCAATTAGTATCTACCAGTGAAACTGAGATGGCTTTAATTGTGCCGATGGAATGTAAAGAATCCAAGGCGGCGAGTGCGGTTTTGGAACGGATCTTGCAGGAGAAAAACCCGATTACGCAAGTGATACCGGTGGAATGTAGGGAAAGCATGCAAAATGGCGGTGGACCAGCCTGTTTGCGCCTGCGCGTGCAAGCCACCGCAGCTGAAATGCAAGCAATGCAGCAAGGCGTGTTTTTGGATGCCAAATTATATCAGAGGCTTGATCTTTGGATTGATAAGCACTATCGTGAACAGCTGCAAGCTCAAGATTTATTAGATCCACAGCTCTTTACCGAAGTGTATGCAGCTTTGGACGAATTAACACAAATTTTGCAATTGGGATCTATTTATCCTTTTCAACAAGCATGATGTATTTATTAAACAAGACTGAAAATTACATTGCACTAATGCGTTTGCACAAACCGATTGGAATTCTGCTACTGCTATGGCCGACCTTGATTGCCTTGTGGTTTGCGTCAAATGGCCAGCCTGATGTAGCGACTATTTTGATTTTTGCTGCTGGAGTAGTTGTGATGCGCTCTGCTGGGTGTGTGATTAATGATTATGCTGATCGCAATATAGATCCACACGTAGCCAGAACTAAAGATCGACCTTTAGCCAAAGGGTCGATTTCAACTTCGCAAGCACTTGGCTTGTTTGTGCTGTTGGTAGCAGTTGCTTTCGCTCTAGTACTGCAGTTGCATTTAAGCACAATTTTATTATCTTTAATTGGTTTAGCTTTGGTAATGATTTATCCGTTTGCAAAACGTGTTACTTTTTATCCGCAATTTATTTTAGGTATAGCGTTTGCTTGGGGCATTCCTTTAGCATATATGCAAGTGCAAAATGCTTTACCGCTAGAGACCTGGATATTATTTATTAGCATCATTTGCTGGGTGGTAGCCTATGATACGCAATATGCTTTAGCTGACCGAGCGGAGGATTTGAAAATCGGGGTTAAATCTACCGCGATAGCTTTTGGTAAGCACGTGGCGGTAATCGTGTTGAGCCTACAAGTATTATCTTTAGCCGGTTTGTGTTTGCTGGGTTGGAGCAAAGCTTTGACC
>CAYPGU010000161.1:0-4272 GCA_964409995.1 uncultured Legionellaceae bacterium
TGGTGGCAATGCTTTAGATATTGCCAAACAATCCACATTGGAAGGAAATTGGACATTACGTGAAGCTGGATTGAATAAGATCCGCAATGGAGTCACTACGATAGGCGAAGTCACACGCATCACAAAGGAATAATTTAATGCCAATAGCACATACACGACTCACGGGAAAATTTAACTTCTCATACGTGGCGAGGGATTTCAAAAATCGTCGCGTTAAAGGTGAAATACTGGCTGAAAATAAAACTGCGGCTCACTCAGATTTAAAGAAGATGGGTTACCATGATATAAAATTAATTCTTATCGGCGAACCAAACTTCCTAGTCAAAATGTTTTCTAAACGTCGTATTTCTTCTGCTGACATTACAGTATTTACGCGCCAAATGGCTACCATGCAAACTGCGGGCATACCTTTAGTTCAGGCGTTAAAAGTAATTATTGAAAGTTCTGCAAAGCGAGATGTAAAAAGATTAATCTCTAAGGTCAAAGATGAAGTTGAATCAGGCGGTTCATTCTCCGAATGCTTACGTTATCATCCGCAAGATTTTGATGATTTATATTGTAACCTAGTGGAAGCAGGAGAAAGCTCTGGTAACTTAGACATGATGTTGCAGAGAATTGCAACCTATCGTGAAAAAACAGAAACTCTAAAACATAAACTAAAAAAAGCGATGTATTATCCAGTAGCGGTGCTTAGCGTTGCATTGATTGTTACTTCTATCCTATTGGTAAAAGTTGTACCAACCTTTAAGGCTATGTTTGAGGGCTTTGGTTCACAATTACCAGCGTATACAGTTTTTATTTTGAATCTATCTGATAATGTCCAAAAGCATGGTTTGAAGATCGTTGCAGGAATTGTGGTTATATCATGGTTATGCATTCGAATGTATCGCAATAATGACAGATTTAGAAATATTATCCAACGCCTCCTGCTAAAACTGCCAATTTTTGGCAAGATTATGCATAAAGCTGCTGTGGCACGTTTTGCACGAACTTTATCTACAACCTTCTCTGCTGGTGTTCCGCTGCCTGATGCATTGTACTTAGTAGCCAGAGCTAGCGGCAACATAATGTACTACAATGCAATTATTAAGATGCGAGATGGGGTTTCTGTAGGCCAACGTATCAATACTTCGATGCAAGAAAGCCATGTGTTTCCTAATATGGTGGTACAGATGGTAGCTATTGGTGAAGAAACAGGAGCATTAGATTCCATGCTATCGAAAGTTGCAGATATCTACGAAGAAGAAGTGGACATAGCAGTAGATGGATTATCAACACTATTAGAACCATTAATCATGGTATTATTAGGCGCTATTGTGGGTGGCTTAGTTATAGCTATGTACCTACCAATATTCAAACTAGGATCGGTATTTTAAAATGTTACAAGATATGTTGCATATATTTAATAATTCATTGCTTATTTTTTTAAGTTTTGTAGGTATAATCTCTTTATTCATTGGCAGCTTTATAAATGTAATTATTGCGCGGCTGCCGAATATTCTGATGCGCCAATGGCGTGCGCAATGTTATGAATTTTTAGAGCTAAATGATCCACAAATTGAAAAATCAGAGTTATACAAAGGTAAAAGTATTTTTTATGAGCTCTCGACCCCTCGTTCGCATTGCCCTAAATGTAAAACCCCAATTAGAATTATCGACAATATTCCTATACTCAGCTATATATTTTTACGGGGTAAATGCCATACTTGCCAACGTAGCATTTCTGTACAATATCCGATTGTCGAAGCTCTAACTGCAATTCTTTGTATTATAATTGCTTATACTTTTGGACCTAGCATACAAACTGTTGCAGGTTGTTTTCTAACATATGTATTACTTTCACAATCTGGGATAGATTTTATCCACAAACTAATTCCAGATGAAATCACTCTGCCTATGATATGGTTGGGTTTATGCTTAAGCCTCACTCCAGTTTTTGCTGATTGTTCGAGTGCGATTTGGGGTGCAATTTTTGGCTATATGTCTTTATGGACAATTTACTGGCTGTTCTTTTTGGCAACAAAAAAGGAAGGCATGGGATATGGTGATTTCAAATTGCTTGCTATGCTCGGTGCTTGGCTAGGCTGGCAATACTTGCCATTTATTATATTGTTTTCCTCTGTGTTAGGTGGGGTTGTCGGATTAGTTTTTTTGATAATAGCTAAAAAGGATCGCGATACACAGATTCCATTTGGACCCTTCTTAGCCATTGCAGGCTGGGTGGCTTTAGTTTATGGTGAACAAATTAATACTTGGTATTTGAATTATTCAGGGGTATGATAAATGCTAGTTGCATTAACCGGCGGTATAGGTTCAGGTAAAACTACTGTGTTGCAATTGTTCAAAGAATTTGGTGTACCTGTTACAAGTGCTGATGAAATTGCCCGCGATCTAATGAATAACGATCAAAATATACGAGAGAAAGTAATTGCACATTTTGGCGATGATTTTGTTGATCAAAATGGCAATATTCTGCGCAACAAAATTCGTCAAATAATCTTTGCTTCAAAGCCCGATCGTAGATGGCTAGAAGAATTGCTGCATCCAAAAATTCGCCAGCTTATGGTAAATTTTGCAGCGCAAATCGATTATCCATATTGTGTAGTCGAAATACCACTATTGCTAGAAGCAAAAATGGAAGATTGTGCCGACATAATTCTCACTGTTGATTGCCCAGAGGAGCTGCAAATTTCGCGCACGATGCAAAGAGATGGCAATACCAGGTTTGAAGTACAAAGCATTATTCATAGCCAGATAACTAGAAAAGAACGTTTAGAAAGATCCGATGATGTTATTGAAAATACCGAGGATCTAGCCTTCCTACGCAAACAAGTGGAACTTTTTCATCAACGCTACTTAGAGATTGCATCTACTCCTGGCTAATATGCTATAGTCCGGAGATACCTGATTTAATTTAATAGGTGCACGAAACAATGCCTGAAACTATCCTCTATGAGTTACCCCTCAACGAACGTACGCGAAATTTTATGCGTTTAGAAAATTATTTTCTGCAAATTAATTATTTTTCAAATCGCGGCGCGATGTGGGATAGCCAAGCTTGCTTGATAACTTTGATTGATATCTTAAATATTCTTGATCGAAATGACATTCGATCTGAGCTAAGCAAGGAAATCGAGCGCTATATTAATACTCTAAAGAACCTAGTGGATGAGCCTGCAGTAAATACTCAACAACTGCAAAATATACTTGATCAATTGCACACGCAGCTTTTTGCCTTGCAGAGCATCAGTGGCAAAGTTACCCGTTCCTTGCGCGAAGATGATTTACTAAATACGGTGCGCCAACGGATTGGAATTCCAGCTAACCTGAACAATTTTGAAGTTCCGGTGTATTATTGGTGGTTAAATCAACCAACTGCTTTGCGGCAACAGCATATGCAAAAGTGGTTACAAGAGCTAACCGTGATTGAAGATGGCATTATCCTGATCACTGAGCTGTTACGTTCGAGCGCAAATTTTGAAACCGTAACCTCTGTAGATGGTTTTTATCAACGAAGCCTAAATCCGCAGCAAACTTGCCAAATGATTCGCATAGAGCTACCAGATAACGCTGCGTATTTTCCTGAAACTAGTGGCGGAAAGCACAGAATTAACGTTAGGTTTTTGAATATTGTTGATACTAAGCAACGACCAACTACAGTCGATAAAGATGTGGTGTTTGCTATTAGTTGTTGCGGTTTATAAATTATACTATCTGCATTAGATATATAGCCAAGGATGGCACGCGATGAAAACGGAAATAGAATCAGCAGTCAATCTCTGTGAACACCTAATCGCTAATTTGAGACGAATTATATATTTACCTTATTTTCCCGGCAGCCGAATTCATCGCGGCCAGATCGACATCTTTGAAGAGAGATTAAATGAATTTTGTCAGGATAATCCAGATGAAAATTTTCATGTTCTTGCAATTATAATGAGAGATGTAAAAGTAGAGTTAAAATCCGCACTTGATTTGTATGGTGCAACTAACCTATTGCTTAGTAATATGATGCATCAACAGAGACTACGTGACGATATTCTTAGATTAGCTGAACAGTTTGCACCAGTTAAAGACCGTAAGGCACGTGCAATCAAAGAAAAACTGTATGAAGCTACCAAGATACTAGGCAAAATTACTAAACTAGAAAATGCTCACGGTGTCTTGTTACTCAAAACCAGACACTATAGAAACTCGATCAACGAAGCGGAATTAGATAAGAAGCAACGGCATAATTTTTTCCCTAGCTTTTCTATATTCAAAAGCAATAAG
>CAYPGU010000162.1:0-4271 GCA_964409995.1 uncultured Legionellaceae bacterium
CGGGATTAGGTCCATAGACCGCATCGTCCCGGTTGTGTGTTACGCGAACCGGGATCTGGATCCCGGCTACTGCGGCACTACGTGCCTTGGCCGGGATGACGGGATGACGAGACATAATAGATCGGCTATAGTCTCATTGTTGATTAATAAAAAAGACAAGGCAAAAAATGCAAGTTGTATACCATAGAGCAATCATCTCAATTATCTTGGGTAGCACTCTACTCGGATGTAATTCCGCTCTGAAAGATAATGTAGCTGCCAACGCATCGAAGGTGCCCAAAAATAGCGCCGTCGAGCAAGAATTAATTAATGCCGCACATTCAGTCGAAAATTCTTTGGCCTTGTTAGCACGCACCCAGGAAGAAAATAACGTACCTTTACTCAATACGGTGCCATTAGTCACACCTGAAGGCGGTATGGGTGGTACAGCGGATATAGATTGGACTGGCCCAATAGAACCATTGATTCGCAAAATTGCTGATTTAACAGATTATAAAGTAAAGGTCTTGGGTACTAATCCAAGCATACCAATTATCGTTTCAATTTCTCAGAACAAAGCGGTGTTAGCTGATGTCTTGAAAAATGCCGGCATGCAGGCTGGTAAACGAGCCAATCTAGTGGTGTTCCCGGCGAACCGCGTGATTGAAATTCGTTATACCAAGATGGGGTAATGCGAAATGATAAACAACCACATTAAAAAAATAGCCGCATTGTTAGTAATTTGCATACCTTTGAGTGGTTGCCAATCAGCATTAAAAGATGCCTGTATCACCAACAAAAAGAAACCGCAAAAAGATGAGTGCGATCAAAGTATTTCATCCAAAGATCCGCTCACCAATCCATATAAGGTTGTCGGCAGCAAACCTGCTGAGCCTGCTATGGCGATTGTAAAAGAACAATTAATGGCTGCATCGGGCGCACCGCAAGAAGCGGCGGCAATTGGTGCCTTGCGTGTGCAAGCTTTACGCGAGACAGCTTTATCGCTGGGTGCGCGTGGTGGTTTAGCCGATCGTGCACAGCAAATCAATGGCTATTTAACTAATTATGAGCCGATGCTGTACAAAATATTTCAATTTAATGGCATGTTATTAGATTCTAATGTGTTACCACCAGTATTGATCGAAGCACGTAATACTTTAAATCTGACTGGCAGCGATGCAATTCGGATCGCGGATCGCACTTACAAAATTATTGCGCAAGCACGTTTTGTGACTGCCACTCCAACTTGGCGTGAGTATTTATGGATGGCATATTCTACTCCAGAATTACCTGATCGCAGTCTACTGCCACGCAACAAGCCTGAACGCATTATGTGGGAGCGTGATATTGAAGAGGGCTGGAAAGCTGGTATGGCACAAGCCGATTTAATTTTTACGGAAAATATTAATCGCCTCGTGCGCGATTACACCGGCATGATTTTATATCGTAAATTATTACAACAAAATATGGTCAGTCCGCCTTATGTTGCATCTTTAGATATGGGTGTAACTGGCAGTGGCGATAATTTAACTGTAAATGATCGAGTGTTACGCATCACCGCATTCCCAGAATTACAAGCGGATAGTAATGAGTGGAAGACGGAGATCCATGTGTATGACTGATTTTATATTACCTAATGAACCAGTACGCTTTACAGTCCAAGATTTGGAACGCATCTTATTGCATTGCGTTAAATTAGAAGCTTCGGATATAACTTTCCAAACTAATTCGCCGGTAATCGCGGAAATTCATGGTCGCTTACATCCAGTGACTACGCGTAAAATCGGTAACACTGAAGTTGGCGATTTATTAAATATTATTTATGGCGCCAACGGTACTACCCAGATCTTCAGTGGTAAAGACGTAGACACGCATTATGAAATCAAACCAACACGCGGCGAACGTTATCGCTTTCGTGTCAATGGTACTGGTTGTCAGGTCGAAGGACATGATGGAATTCAAATCACATTGCGAACTATTCCTACCACTCCACCAGAATTAGATACCTTACAGCTTGACGATGCAATTATTAAAAGCATGTATCCACGTCAAGGTACAGTTGTTATTACCGGTGCGACTGGTTCGGGTAAAAGTACTTTGCTCGCCTCGATCATTCGCCGCTTGATGGAAATGCCGGATAGTAATCGCAAAATGCTTACTTATGAAGCACCGATTGAGTTTGTATACGATATGATTGAATCACCATCCTGTTTAATCAGCCAATCGGAAATCCCGCGCCATTTACCCAGCTTTGCCGCAGGTGTGCGTAACGCATTGCGACGTAAACCAGGTTTAATTCTAGTAGGGGAAGCGCGTGATCCAGAAACTATCGCTGCGGTAATTGATGCTGCATTAACGGGTCACCCGGTATATACCACCGTGCACAGTAACGGCGTTGCTGATGCGGTGCGCCGCATGGTGTCGACTTTCCCTGGCGATGAGCGGCATGGTAGAGCATTAGATATTTTGGAAACTTTACGTTTGATTGTCTGGCAACAATTAGCCCCGTCGCCAGATGGCAAGCGTACAGCTTTGCGTGAATATTTGGTTTTCAACGATGCAATTCGTGATGAATTGTTGAATTCGCCGATTGACGATTTGGCCGCTAATACGCGCAAGATGCTGAAGAAACATGGGCAGCCAATGTTGGTTGATGCGCAGAAAAAATTTGCCGAAGGTAAATTGGAAGAGCGTTATTTTAAATTAATTGAAACGCAGTCGAAGATGTTGGATAAGGATGTTGGGATTTAGTAATGGATCCCGGCTACTGCGACGCACCAAGGTGCGTCTTGACCGGGATGACAAAGGAAAATAAATGGCAACGGTAACTCGTTCTTGGCGCGATACAGCACGGGATCCACGCTTCTTCTTCGTTGATGCTAACGCCGCTTTCCCTTTAGTTTTATTTCTGTTACATATTCGTTTGTGGACTTTTATGTTAGCAATTTTGAGTATTGTGTTCTTTGCTGTGTTAGAACGTTTTAAATTTACCGTGCCGATTTTCTTTCGTTGGATTCGCAGTTCGATTGCTGGACCGATTCGCGTAGCACGACCAAACTGGCGAGAGTAAGATGTTAAAAGATTATATTGAATCAAATTTAGATAATGTAAGTTTTTATCGCGATAGTTTTCGGCGTTTTATTTACATTGCTTTGGCTTTATTGGTGATCAACTTTCTGCTGCTGGCTTATTTATTTTATAATCAGCTAAACATCGTAGTCGCACCAAATTTTGCGTCTACTTCTGATGGTAGGTTAATTAATATTTATCCTGGTGATGAGATTACACACGCGCATCAGAACCCGGTCCAAGGTTAGTTTAGGGTTTGTCATCCATGAATTTGTTTGTCATCCTGAATTTGTTTGTCATCCTGAATTTGTTTGTCATCCCCGAAAGCGGCTCTGCGCTTATCGGGGATCCAGATCCCCGCTCTCGTAACACACGGCGGGGATGACAGGTGAATTAGGTTTTACTTGAGCCAGGTTTATTTTTATTATCCCGCTCACGTGCACGTGCTTCACGCTCTTCTCTAGCTTTTCGCATAGCATCAGCTTTCACTTGAAATTCTAGTTTTTTAGCTTCAGCAGCGGATGTAGCAGTAGGGGTAAACTCTTTCTTTGGCGTTGCGGTTTGAGCCGACTTTGGCTGTGGCACATATCTTTTAGGTATTGGCGGCGGTACAGTTTGTTTAGTTTCTGGTTTAGCTGGAGGAACCGGTTTAAACGCCTCATTCGATGATGCAGTCTGGGCAGCTTTCGACGCTTTCTCAGCAGCTGCTGAATCTAATTTAACTGCACCGCGCATTACGGCATTAAGTTCTTTTACTTTTGGAAGATTGGTAAACGGAACAATCATTTGAACTATCAAAGCGTTTTTGTCTTGATACTTCTGCAGCATAAAGTAATCCGCAACCAATTCCTTAAATAAATCCAGGTGCTTTTCAAATGATTTTCCTGGTGCAATCTTTAATTTTGATGGCACTTGGTTTTTATCTAATCCATTTAATGCCGCCTCTAACCATTCATAACCAACAAAGTTAAACTCGCGTTCACGTGCATCTTCTTGAGCTTGTTTTTTTACTTCTTTAAAAATATCGCGCATCTTGCTTACTGTTTGATTGGTTTGCAAATCTCTAAACGCTTGTGGATCATTTTCCAGCCATGCTTTATGCAGAGCATCCACAACTAATATAATTCCATCAAAAAATGGTGCTACTTCTTCCCTTTTATATTTTTGCTTACGCGCAAGCTCTGCTGTATTGAAGTCTTCATTTGGTGCTGCGGCTTTTGCTG
>CAYPGU010000163.1:0-4270 GCA_964409995.1 uncultured Legionellaceae bacterium
GCTCAGTACGACAGTTTATCTGATATGGTGTGCTTTGGGGTTACGCCGGCCTTAGTGGTATATTGTTGGGGCCTACAGTACTTAGGCAAGTTTGGCTGGTTAGCGGCTTTCTTCTACGCTGCGGCAACTGCTTTACGTCTGGCAAGGTTTAACACACAAGTTGGCAGCCAGGATAAGAAGTACTTTATTGGTTTACCTTGTCCTGCGGCGGCTTCTGTTGTAGCAGGGATGGTATGGGTGGGTACGGATTTTGGGATCCCAGGCAAACGCATTAGCGAGTTGGTGGCGATTGTTACGGTGATCCTGGCATCACTGATGGTATCAAATGTACGTTATCATTCGTTTAAAGAATTAGAGTTTAAAGAACACGTACCATTTTTTGTAGTGTTAATGGTTGTACTAGGTTTCTTATTAATTGCTTGGGATCCACCGAAAGTTTTATTTGGGATCTTCTTTTTGTTTGCTTTATCTGGACCATTTTTGTGGGTACGAAACTATTTTGTTAACAGAAAATCTAGAATACGATAAATTAGCTGCACTAGGGCTACAAATTTGGCAACCACGTGCATTTCGACATCCTAATACGCTGTCGCAAGCAACCTTATTTGATTCCCCACAAGTGCGGATCAATGCGCGTTGCTTAGTAGTGTTATATTTTGCACACTTAACTCAAGTTCAAATGTCTGAGGCGGAACAAAAAATTTTAGCCGGTATGATTAGCGTGCTAAATCTCCCTGCTGAGCAAATAATGCAAGTTAATATTTATAGTTTGGCCCCAGATTTAAATTTAATTAATAAAACACTAGCGCAATATAGAGCTGACACTGTATTGCAATTGGGCATGGATTGCTTTCCACTCGATTTGCCCAATTGTATTCGCACTTTTAGTCCGCAATACTTATCCCAAAATCCACAGCATAAGGCGCAAGCGTTTAAAGATTTGTTAAGCTTACGGAAGATCTTAGATGCATAATCGTATACGTAGAATGACCTTGGAAGATGCTGCCGCTGTGCATGCAATTGAAATGCAAGTTGCTACCGGACCTTGGTCAGAACGACTGTTTTACGATTGCGTCAGTGTTGGCTATGAATGTTGGGTGATGGTGGATAATAACATCATCATTGGTTATGGAATTTTGAGCTATGGAGCAAATGAGGCACATGTTTTAAATTTGGCAATTGAGCCTGCATTCCAACAGCGTGGTTTGGGTAAAAAATTATTAGAACATTTGATCGATGTAGCCAAATCCCTAGGCGCGTATGAGATATTTCTAGAAGTTAGACTTTCTAATGATGTAGCGCGCAGTTTGTATGAGAAATTAAATTTTGCTGAGATTGGTTTGCGTAAAGGTTACTATCCTGCTGAGGGTGATTTGCCAGCGGAAGATGCTGTTACTTTAGCTTTGCCGTTGCGTTAACAGCTATTAAAAGTTACATCAGAATCGTAAGTTGGATTATCGAGTAGATTTAAACAACCAGGAATCCAATCGCCAGACATCTGTGTCGGGGTACCGCCGATTATTTGGTAATATTGATATACACATTCAGTTTGTAACATCGATCCTTTTTCATACATACCCTCTGAATAAACAACTACGTCGGCAGGATTGCCTGCGGTGGAAATATATAAATTAGGATCAGAGGCAATATTGCTAATATATGCTACGATTCCACCTGCTGGACAAGTATGTCCTGGGTCTTCAGCAACTTGAACGAAGGCAACATGCGGAGTGAAATACTCTGCAAGTGAAGCTGGTTCCGGCGAGGAAAGTCCTAAATCTGTAAGTGTAGGGAAGCTACCATTTTTTGAGTAGTACTCCTTGACTGAATTTCTTAAGGACTGCAATTCTGACACTGCAGATACAATCTTCACTCTGGCCATGTAATCTTTATACGAAGGCACAGCAACAGCCGACAGAATACCAACTATTGCAATCACCACCATTAACTCAATCAAAGAAAATGCTTTATTCATTGTTGCATTTACCTCATCTAACAACTATTAAAAAAATCTTCTCCACTGTATGTAGGATTATCTGTGAGATTGATACATCCTTGGATGATATCCCCAGATATCATCTCGGGAGTGCCATTATTATCTCGTGCATAAACATAAGTACATTCAGTTTTCAACATAGTGTCTTTATCAATTATATGTTCCGTGTACAAAACTACGTCTGCAAGAACACCATCTAGATAATTAAAGCTTGGATCGGCAGCAATATGGCTTATATATCCAGTAACTGTCGCTGAAGGGCAAGTATATAAGCCTTCATCATTACCCTGAATTCCAGCAATTGCAAGATGAGGTGAATAATACTCAGCGTAGACAGTTGGTATAGGCGAAGAATAATCTAAGCCACTAAAGGTTCCATGTGTTCCATAGTACGTCCTAAGAGTATTTCTTAAGGACTCTAATTCCGTCAAGCCAAGGACAATTTTAGTTCTAGCCATGTAATCGCGATATGATGGCACAGCAGCAATTGAAAGGATGCCAATTATTGCAATTACAACCATAAGCTCAATCAATGAAAAACCATAACTACTTCTAACTTTCATAAGATTATTATAATGCATGAATGCAGGGTGCATATGCATATTGTGGTGTTTTTATAACTTAAGCGACCGGAAAATCGAAGTAAGTATCCGGATATGGCTCATTGCGCAAAGTATAATGCCACCACTCTACAGGTAGGTTCTCAAAGCCATGCTTTTCCATCAAATTGAATAGCAAAGCACGATTTTGTTTCACACTTTCACTGACGTAAGGTGAAAAGGTATGGGATAAATCATCAAAAAAATCAAATATAGTGCCCATATCTAACTCGGTGTATTTATTGCGATTGCTTGGATCTCTTTGCACAATCGTTAAATCAATAGTGCTGCCACGCGAGTGCGAAGACTTTTCGATTATGTAGCCAAGCTTGAATAAATCTGGTTTAGATAAAGTTGGATAATAGATTGCTTGCATTTTGTTGTCATGTGGATCTTGTGACCATTTTTTGAAATCAGCAACAGCTCGGGTTGGTCGATAGGAGTCCAGAATCTTAAGTGCATAATTTTTGTTTAGTTTATCCAAATCATCTTGTACTTTTGCTAAAGCTGCAGCAGCTTGGTGGGTAAAAATAAAAACATTTTCTACATAGCCATCCACAGGGCGGCCAAGGAAATTATTACTTGTGCCATAAGCCATTTCCACTATGTAACGCGGATCATTAACATAGCAAAAACCTTCTGGTAATCCACTATCAATCATTGGTGCTAAACTCATCGCTAACTCCTGCGGCTTGTAAATCGGCGTGATAAGAAGAACGCACTAAAGGACCGCTAGCTACATTCATGAAACCTAGATCTTCAGCAAATTTACCGAGTTCAGCAAATTCATCCGGATGTACGAAACGATCTACCGGCGCATGAAAACGACTTGGTTGTAAATATTGACCCAAAGTTAACATATCGCAATCGTGTTGCTTCAAATCTATGATTACTTGTTTGATTTCATCGTTGGTCTCGCCTAAGCCAAGCATTAAACCAGATTTGGTGGGGATGCTTGGATTACGCGCTTTAAATTTACGAATTAATTCTAAAGACCACTTGTAATCGGAGCCAGGACGAATTGCTTTATACAAACGTTCAACTGTTTCGACATTGTGGTTAAATACATCCGGTAAGCTGTGGCCTAGATGATCTAAAGCAATGTCCATGCGGCCACGAAAATCAGGCACTAGAATTTCAACTTTGGTGGTTGGGCAATGTTCGCGCACTGCGCTAATACATTTAGCAAAATGTTCTGCGCCACCATCTTTGAGATCATCGCGATCTACCGAGGTGATTACAATATATTTTAAGCCCATTTTGCCTAAAGCAGTGGCTAAATTAATTGGTTCATTCGGATCCAGCGCATCAGGGCGCCCGTGTGCCACATCACAAAATGCACAACGACGTGTACATTTGTCACCCATGATCATAAAAGTCGCGGTGCCGTGTGCAAAACATTCGCTTAAATTGGGGCAGGATGCTTCTTCGCACACGGAATGTAATTTGTGCTCACGTAATAGATTTTTTAGCGCTAGAACCTTGGGGTTAGATGGAGCTTTGATTCTTAACCAGTCAGGTTTGGGTTTAAATTCAGTCGTAGGTTCGATTTTAATCCGCATACGCGCAAATTTGTCAGCACCTTTGAGTTTTGATTTCGGATCGATGTCTGTTGGATTCACTGTTGTACCTTTTTATGGATCCCCGATAAGCGCAGGGCGCTTTCGGGGATGAC
>CAYPGU010000164.1:0-4232 GCA_964409995.1 uncultured Legionellaceae bacterium
TTGTGTGAAGCCATTAGTAATAATTATCGCGTCTTGTGCCATTCCATGTAGATGTAATGCAATAAGTTCTGGTATTTCTGACATCAGAGCCACATGGGCATCATAAAAACCGTGGAATATACTGTGCGCAGCATCAGAGTCAGGACGATCAGTACATCTTGCGCTTGTCCCCGCGATTCTTTTTTGACCATTTTTTATTAATAGGCGCATATTACCATCGACAAATGCTTGCATTACTTTTGGGTTGCCAAAATCATCGTGTGGTACTTCAATCATAATTGGTGCGGCCTTAAGACGCTCGCGTATTACATAAAACGCACCGTTATAGTCATTGTGACCAGGTTTAACAATACCTACTAATATTCTATCAATTACATCGCCTTGCTCATTAACTCTCTTTATTCGACAAAATTGCAGATTAAGTTGTTTGCCGTATCTCACAATTTGGCGATTGTTACGTTTAGCAATTGCGGAGGTTAAATTCTTAATTAATTCCTTTTGCTCTGTGCTAGGCCTAGTAAAGCTGGTGGTTTGTTCATAAGCACATTGCATTAATCCCCACAAACTATCTCTTTCTGGATACCTTGGACAAACATACACACCATCACTATCCACATTTGTGTCCCAAGGAGGGCATGGCTCAGCAGCCTCTTTGGCGCCAACCATATTATGCAACGCATTTAATAAGAAAGTGCCAGCAACCAATAAAAAACTATTGCGAAAATTTAATCTCATTGTTTAATCCTTTAAAAACAGAAGTGAATGAGTGCTATTTATATTAACTTTTTGCACTATTAAAGAAAAGCCTAGAGGCTTGAGTCGACCTATCTATAAATTTATTACCACCGGCCAGAAGATCCGCCGCCACGAAAGCCACCGCCGCCGCCACTAAAACCGCCGCCACTGCCAAAACCACTTCGAGATGAACTATATCTACCAGAAATAAAATTATTATAAAATGTGTTGGCTGGATCGTGGGGTAAATATCTGGTAATTTTCTTGTTTAGAAAAATAAACTTCCCCATGACATATCCTATTAACCCAAACACTGTTATCACAATAAGTGGTGATGATGCAAGCAACCAAACGTCAAATGTTAAGATTGGAACGATTATGGCATGCACAGAAGCTTGCATCTCTTGCAATAATAATGACAATTTTAATCTAGATTTAACTTTATTTCGCGTCTGTTCATCAACCAATAGGCTTAATTCAGAAAATGGTTCTTTAGTGAAGGTAACAGATTTACCTGAAAATTCCTCTTCGGTTTCTTCAATAGAAGCATCTAGATCTGCTGGCACGGGTAAATAATCATAACGAGTTGCTTTTGGTGCAGTAATATCAATAGGTTTATCTTCTGCCTCTATTTTTTCCTCAGGAAAGAAGTCATCATATTTTGCATTATCTTTGTTTAATAATTGTGCATCTACAACTTTAGCAAGTGACTTTTTAATATATTTAAGATTAAGGAAAGTG
The DNA here is from genome assembly GCA_964409995.1 of uncultured Legionellaceae bacterium. GTDB lineage: Bacteria > Pseudomonadota > Gammaproteobacteria > UBA6186 > Azoamicaceae > JAGVLG01. The sequence continues at coordinate 1,477 of CAYPGU010000164.1, forward strand.
ATTTCTAACATAGTGCAGAAAATGATTAAGTATATGCATACTCTCTCAAATGGGTATGTGTTAAAGGGTAGTGGTTCTGGGGTTGGGGTTATGATTACATCATTAGTGTCAGAAGTGACAGCTGGGAGACTAAAATCTGGGTCAATATCATTAATCAAACTTGCAACTGCAGCATTAATTCCATAATCATAGTTATTTGATCTGAAATTTGGAATTATAATGCTATCAATAACTCTGCCACTACGTGCATCGGTAATAATCGATTCTAGTCCTGCGCCTACTTCAATCCGTATGGCCCGATCTTGTTTGGAAATAAAAATCAGCAAGCCGTTATCTTTGCCACGTTGACCTAAACCCCATTGGTTTGCTGTAGTAATTGCAGCATCTTCTAATACCGCGCCATCCAAACTGTCGACAGTTAATATTGCGATTTGTACTGAGGATTTAGCTTCAAAGTCCGATAAGGTATGTTCTAGATTAGATATTGTTGCAGCACTAAACATATGTGCGTGATCATTAACTCGTTCATCTAAGGTTGGAACTTGAAAAGCGAATCCCGCAGTGCTGATTAGAATCAGCACTATGGAACTCAGTATTTTAGATGATATGATACGCATAATAGTTCCCCATGTTCTTTAGCTATTGCTAAAGTCAACATTAGGCACTTGTTGAGCGTTTGTTTCAGCCTTGAAAAATTCCTTTCTTTCAAGATGCAAAAATGCGTTATTAATTACTACTGCCGGGAATTTACGGATAGCATAATTAAAATCACGCGTTGCAGCATTTACCTGTTGTCTAGCAAAATTAATTCGATTTTCTGTACCTTCCAACTGATGTTGTAGATCCATAAAATTTTGATTCGCTTTGAGATCAGGATACTTTTCTACCACCACTAGCAATCTTGCTAAGGATGATTGAAGTTCTTGTTGTGCTGCTATGAATTTTTGCATTTGCTCTGGATTTGATATCTGTTTCATATCAAATTGAATTGCGGTAGCTTTGGCGCGGGCCTCTACAACTGCTTCCAAAGTACTTGCTTCAAACTGCATATACCCTTTGACTGTACTTACTAAATTAGGGATTAAATCAGCTCGTCTTTGCAAACTTGCATCTAAATCACCCCAAGAATTAAATACTATTTCTTCGGATTTTTGCAAACCATTGTAAGTTGAAAATCCAATTACTACCGTCAAAAGCATTAAAATTAAAGTAGTACCGATGGCTATTCTTTTCATGATATACCTCATTGAATTTATTCGAATTTTACCGAATTAGTGTCTGTAGTATACCATTTGTTATGAAAAAAACACAGTGCATTTACATCATTTAAAATTTACAGGTGAAATGGAAAATTAGTAACCGTAATTTTTAGTCTCTGGTGCTTCTGCCCAATGTGGAATAAACTCACTTAACCACAGTTTCCAATTATTTTGTAAGTTGATAAGTGGTAAACCATAATTTTGCTCGACTGCCTTTTCAAAGTTTAAACCTGTGCCCAATGTTTTTAACAAATTAATTAATTTTATCATGCCATATCTTTCTACCAAATAGTATACAAAACTAAATGACTGTTGATAGGCAAGAATAGCATCCTGTTTATTAGCGCTAACCAGGTATTGTTCGATATTATTCCATGGAATAATCATATTGTTATTATAAGCAAGGGCTAGCATATACAGCTGTGGTTTGACGCCATGCTTAAATTCTTCATATCTTGCAATACCTTCATTTAGCCAGCGTGGGCAATTATTATTGGTTAAATCGCCAACCACTGCGTGAGTGTATTCATGAACAATTGTGGTATAAACTTGCTTGGTATTTATTTTGTTCTTAGATAAAATTATGCGCAACTTACCATCATAGGCACCTTCTGACCAATTAGGCGCGTCAGTCAAAGTTTCTTGGTATTGATCTTGGGTATAAACAACCACAGGAATTTTTTGCTGCTGAATGTAGTTGAAATCTTGTCCAACTTGGATGCGTACATTATTCAATGCATCGTTAATATCAAAATCTGGTAAATACGCTAAGTCTGGATCAATTTTAATTGTAAAAAATGCATTATATTTTTCATGCATATTCGCTTCAGTTTTAGTCTCACGGGTTATTTTATCTAAGCGGTTTTTGACGTCTTGATTATTCGGCAGTAGTTGTGCAGCTTTTTGCCAATGTTCTAATGCAAGTGGCATTTTTTGATCCATATATTCTATATCGCCGAGAAGAATGTATGCATTAGCATTATTTGGATTTAATGCGAGCGCCTGGGCAAGTAGCTGTCTGGTTTGAGTATGTGTGAGGTTTTCGTATGATGAACTCTGGTCATTATATAATTCAAACGCATGCGATGCATAAATATTACTTAGATTGGCTGAAATTGCTGCAACTGCGCTTGAATTAAGTGCAACTGCTTTGCGCATGTAAGACTCAGCCTCACTCCATTGTTTATCCTGCGCCAAAAGAGTTGCATAATTATTGTAAGCGTTGGCTAAAGCATCGATGACCTGTTTATTATATGGGTCCTGCAGCTGCATTATTTCTAGGTTGCGAATAACCGGTGGCCAGTTATTCAAATCCTGCATATTTGTGCTACTATCAGCAGAATAAGCATTGATTGGAAAAGAAAGCAGCAATACTAGTGTGAGTATTTTTAGAATAGATATTATACTGTATTTAAAAGCAGCCATTTTAAATAAATCTTTGCCTGTTAAATGTTAAGTATACAACTTTGATGCAGGGAATTGTTCCCTGCCATGGTG